>JAIELS010000165.1 GCA_019752795.1 Sphingobacteriaceae bacterium | reverse complement strand
ATCTTAAAGGAATTTATAATTTCTCTTTTAAACCAACTGGAATAAAAGGCATGGCAGAAACACCTATGTTTAAAGATGAAAATTGTTATGGCATCGATTTAAGAAATTACGATACTTCTATTTTCAGAAAAACAAAACAAATTAATATCAGTTGGGTTATGGAATTGTACAAAGCTTCTCCAAAAAAGGCAGATTTCTTTAACAATAAACTGAGCAACCAAATGTTACCAATAGAAAAATTAGTTGGTGTTGGCAATTTCAGACAACAAATTATTGATGGGAAATCTGAAAAAGAAATTAGAGCAAGCTGGGAACCAGGATTGAGTAAATATAAACAAATGCGTAAAAAGTATTTACTCTATCCATAAAACCGATAGCCATGAATAGCGAAAAGAAAGAAAAAAACGAGAAACCATCTAGCAACTTTGAAGAAATCTCACCTAAAGGAAAAGTTGACAAAGGAAATAAAGCAGTAATTAAAGACAAAGATTTGCCTCCAAAAGCTGACACCACTGATGTAAGAACCAACAATCCTGCAAAAGCTAGAGAAGAGAGTGAGCAACCCGTTCATCCAATAAAAAAATAATGAATGTCAGATAAAACAAAAATAGTAATTGTAGGTATTGGTGGAGTTGGAGGCTACTTTGGTGGACTTTTAGCAAGATCTTATGCTGAAAATGATGGCATTGAAATTTATTTTATAGCTAGAGGAGAACATTTAAATCAAATTGAAAATCAAGGCTTAAAAATAATTAAGGGCGATATTGAATTTAATGCGAAACCTTATTTAGCCACTGATGATGCCTCTAAGATAGGATTAGCAGATTATGTCATCATCTGCACAAAAAATTACGATTTAGAAGAAGTGTTAAATCAAATTAATACCTGTGTAGGAATTAATACAGTAATATTACCTTTACTAAATGGAGTTGAGGCGGTAGAAAAAATCAGAGCTAAATTTCCAAACAATTTAGTGCCAGCTGGTTGTGCCTATATTGTTTCAGCAATAGTAAAACCTGGTGTTGTAGAGAACATGGGAAATAGGCAAGAAATCTATTTTGGAATTGATGGCAAACATGAGCCACGATTAAAAAACTTAGAAGACTTATTTAAATTCGCAGGTATTGAGGCGACATTATCAACAGAAATTTCAGTCTTAATTTGGGAGAAATTTATTTTCCTTTCTAGCTTAGCAAGTGCAACATCATATTATCAAATTCCAATTGGACAATTGCTTTTGGAAAAACTAGCTCAATTAAAAAATCTTTTAAAAGAATCAACCGCCATAGCTATTGCAAAGCAAATAAAAGTAGATGATTTATTTATTGAAAAAGCATTAAACCATTATAGGTCTTTACCATTTGATGCTACATCATCTATGCATAGAGATTTTGAATCTAAAAAACCAAAAACTGAGTTAGATTCTATTACCGGATATATCGTAAAAGAAGGAAAAAAATTAGGGGTTCAAACGCCACTTTTTGAAAAAATTTACATTGATTTACAAAATTAGACCAATCAAATAAATCTATACCTTTTTAACTTTTTTCAAAAAAGACAATAATATTTTTTCATCATTCTCTATTGCAGTTAAGCTATCTGGCTTTGCCGTATTAATTTTTTTGAGGTATTGCTTCAAGCCTTCATTTTCAAAAGTTTCTAAAAGTAAAGGGTACACGTAAGAGCTTTTACAAACTGCCCTAGTGTTTCCAAGCTTATTTGCCACACAATCTAAAACTTCAACAATAACTTTCTTTTTAGCCATATCTGGGTTACATTCAGTACAAGATGCCAATCGCCTTAATGCTTCTAATGTTCCACCCCAAGTTCTAAAATCTTTAGCTGTAAAGTCGCTCTCGGTTATTTCTTTAATGTAATCGTTAATCATACCACTGTCTACAGAGCGATGTTCTTTATCATTAATATAATATTGAAAAAGTTCCTGCCCCGGTATATCTTTAGACTTTTTAATGAGCTTAGCTAAATTCTTATCAGACAATACTACATCTTGCTTAACTCCTTTTTTACCTACAAAACTCAAAGTAAATTGATCTCCTTTTTGTTTAAAATGTTGATCTTTTAAGGTACTTAATCCATAGCTTCCATAAGTTTTTTTATACGTTTCACTACCTATTCTAATAAATGTATGTTGAATAACCTGTAAACATATTGCCAATACTTTTCTCTGGTCGAAATTTTTTCTTCTTAAATCTTTTGCAATTTGTTTACGGGCTTTAGGTAAGATTTTACCAAACTCCAAGAGCCTAAAATACTTATGATCTGATTTTCTAGATACCCATTCAGCATGATATTTATATTGTTTTCTACCTGCAGCATCTTTACCAACCGCTTGTAAATAACCATTCTTTTTAGGCGATATCCAAACCTCCGTCCATGCTGGAGGTATGACTAACTTATTAATTCGCTCTAAATCAGCATCATTTTGCAAACGATTACCTTTACCGTCTTCATAATAAAATTCGCCAGGTTTACCCATCCTGTAATAACCAGCATTAGATGGATGTACATATACTAAATTGGTGTTTTCAAGTACTTCTAAAGTTGGAACCATATTGATTTAAAAAAGAAATATCCCTTAATTTTTAGTTATTTTGTGATGTTAAAACAACCATTGAACAATCCTATAATGAAAATAGTTTTTATGGGCACGCCAGATTTTGCTGTCGCCTCCTTAAGTGCTTTACAACAAGCAGGTTTAAATATTGTTGGCGTAGTTACCGCAGCAGATAAACCTGCTGGTCGTGGACAAAAAATAAACGAAAGTGCAGTAAAAAAATATGCCGTAGAAAATGGCTTAAAGGTATTACAACCTTTAAAACTTAAAGGTCCACAGTTTTTAGCCGATTTAAAATCTTTAAATGCTGATCTTTTTGTTGTTGTAGCTTTTAGAATGTTGCCAGAGGTTGTTTGGCAAATGCCTGAAAAAGGAACAATTAACTTACATGGATCACTATTGCCACATTATCGTGGTGCTGCACCAATTAATCACGTCATCATTAACGGAGAGAAAGAAACTGGCGTAACAACTTTCTTTTTAAAACAGGAAATTGATACTGGAGATGTAATTTTTGCTGATTCAGTAGCAATCAGCGATAGCGAAACTGCGGGAGATTTACATGATAAATTAATGGTTGTTGGTGCTAATTTATTGGTAAAAACTGTTAAAGCTATCGAAGCTGATGATTATAACGAAGTTCCTCAATTACAAAGTGAGGATTTAAAATCGGCGCCAAAAATATTTAAAGAATTTTGTAAAGTTAATTGGGATAACACTAACCAATCCGTTTATAATCACATACGTGGCTTAAGTCCATACCCAACTGCTTTTACGGTTTTGAACGATAAAGCATTAAAAATATTTAACGCTGAGCCAGAAAATATACAACCTGAAATTAAAGCGGGTGATTATTTAACCGACAACAAAACCTATCTAAAATTTGCAACAAAAGATGGTTTCATTAAATTATTAGATTTACAATTAGAAGGAAAAAAACGCATGTTAATTGATGAATTTTTAAGAGGCGTACGTTTATAAAAAAAACATGCAGAGCTTTTTAGCACCCTGCATGTTATAATTTTAACTTTCAACTATTGGTTATAAGCTTCAACAGCGCGTTCTATATTTCTAGCTCCCGAACTTTGAATCAAATAACCTCCAACGCTCAATCCAGCACCAAGTCCCAATAACAAGAAACTTCCTGTTTTATTACCTCCCTCAAAGCTTGGCATATTCCCAAAACCATGACCTGTCTGCTTAATACCATTACCAGAAAAAAGTGTAACTACACTCGCAACAATTGCCGCACCTGCCGATACATACATGATGGTACCTGTTCTTCTACTTTTTCTATAATTAGCTAATAAATCCATACTCCTGGCATGATCAGCCATATCAACACTAAGGTTATCATAATTTACCCTTTTTAAGTCTTGATATCCTTTGTTATAATACATTCGTGTACCTACAGCCTGAGGCGTTCTCTCCCTAAATCTATAAAAATCCATCTCATAAGGAGTAGTAGTATAAGCCACTTCCTGATAAAGGTTAATTTTTCCAGCAACAATCCGCTCAGCAAAAGAAGCCTGATCAAATAAACTCAATTTCCTGATGTTGGCAAAGAAACCATCTTCATTATTAAAAAATTTGATTTGGTTGATGGGTACCTTCCTTGAATCTGCCCTAATTGTCCATGAACCCGTAAAGTCTGGTCGTAACCTGACCTTGGATGCATAGACGGTAGAGTCTGAATAAAGGCGAATAAAGTTTTCAGATTCGTTCACTTGCGAACGAGCGTTAAGGCCATAGCAAGCCATAACGATGATGAGTAATTTTTTCATATCGATTTACATTTGTGTGTAATCAATAATAAGCAAATTTTATTCCGAAAAGCCTTATGTAAAACATAAAATACAAAG
This sequence comes from Sphingobacteriaceae bacterium, assembly GCA_019752795.1. Lineage (GTDB taxonomy): Bacteria > Bacteroidota > Bacteroidia > Sphingobacteriales > Sphingobacteriaceae > Pedobacter. Next base: position 6,005 of record JAIELS010000165.1, on the reverse strand, counting down.
GAATAGATTAACCTTTTGGTTACTTAATAATGATCTAAAAATTAAACTTAAGAGGAGATTAATTATAGCGCATTAAGCTTTGCACTCAAAGACTTCGTAACCTCATTAAAATATCGTTTTTTACCATAACCCATTACCCATCTAATACCTCCAACGGCATTGGTTACAAAAACTTCTTCAGCTTCTTTTAAAATTTCTGGACTAATTTGAGCTTCCACTATGTTATAGTTATGTGTTTTAGCTAATTGTAAAACCACACTTCTCATTACTCCTGCCACACATCCTTCAGTTAATGCCGGCGTATAAATTTGATTTTGGTAAACTACAAAAATATTTGAGCTAGTGCTCTCGCATAAAAAACCATCTTGATTTAAGATAATGGCTTCATCTAATCGATTATGTTTCTGAAATAAACCAGCCATTACATAAACCATCGCATTGTTGGTTTTGTAATTAGAGAATTTATTGATTGGTTTTGTCAATTCATCATAAACATCTACAATTAACCCTTTTTGATTAATTTCGTAATTCGATTGCTCTAAAGGAATCGCTTCTAACAGATACCCGTATTTATTAATAAGCGGCGCATAAGTTCCCTCTCCTTCTCGATAAATAGTTAGCCTAAAACGAACATTGCCATTAAACTTGTTTTTTTTCTGAAGTTCGCTGGTTTTTTGTCTTAAAAAATACTCGTCTAATAACGTAAAACCTTCCATTTTTAATGCTTTCATACCGGCACGCAAACGATCGGCATGTTGTTCTGCAAACATTAATTTACCATTACACATGCGCATAGACTCGAACAAACCGTCTCCGAATTTAAAACTTCGATTGCTTGCTTTAATTACAGCTTGGTCGGAGGTAAAAAATTCATCGTTAAATAAAATATAGTTAGGCATAGTTTATTGAGGTAATGCAGCGTAATTTCTCCACTTTAGCAATACAGATTTAAAATCTGCAGGTAATGGAGCTTCAAATTCCATATATTTTTGTGTGGTAGGATGGATAAAACCTAGTGATTGTGCATGTAAAGCTTGTCTAGGCATCAACTCAAAACAATTCGCAACAAACTGTTTATATTTTGTAAAAGTAGTTCCCTTTAAAATTTTATCTCCACCATAATTGGCATCGCTAAATAAAGGATGACCGATGTGTTGCATATGGGCTCTGATTTGATGTGTTCTACCTGTTTCTAATTGACAGCTAATTAAAGTTACATAACCTAAACGCTCTAAAACTGTATAATTTGTAGCAGACCATTTCCCTTTTTCCTCATCATCGTACATATCCATCACAATACGGTTTTTTAGGCTACGTCCAATATAACCTTCTACCCTACCATCTTTTTCTATATCTCCCCAAGCTAAACCCAAATATTTACGGGTGATGGTATGGTCAAAAAATTGTTTAGCAAGTTTAGTCATGGTGATTTCGTTCTTGCTAATTAGCAATAAACCAGAAGTATCTTTATCAATTCTATGTACTAAACCCGGGCGACCATCATTACCAGGTAAGGTTGGAAGTTTTTCAAAATGAAATGCTAAAGCATTAACTAAAGTACCTGTATAATTATTAAAACCAGGGTGTACAACCATTCCAGCTGGTTTATTAACAACCAATAAATCAGCATCTTCATATACAATATCTAGTGGTATATCTTCTGGATAAACTTCTGTATCACGTGGTGGATGCGCAAATACAATTGAAATTTCATCGTTAGGCTTAACTTTATAACTAGATTTTATCGTTTTTTTATTTACAAGTACGTTACCAGCATCAATTGCATTTTGTATGCGGTTACGTGATGCATTTTCTAAACGATGCATCAAAAATTTGTCAACTCTTAATAAAGATTGACCTTTATCTACAACAATATTAAAATGCTCAAATAAATCTTGCTCTTCTTCCTGCTCTATATTATTGTTTTCCATTGCACAAAAGTAAGATTAACAATTTAAAAATCTATTAAAAATGAAATTGGTGAATTATTTTTTAGTATGACTTCCTTAAGCGTCTATTAACTTTAATGATATATTATTTTTTAAAAATTAAAATATTTATCAAATTCATAACTATTATGATTATAAAAATATAATTTCGTACCTAATAATCAGACCTATAGCAAAATGAAAAACAAATCGCATCTTATTAAACTCACATTTATTTTATGTGTGTTTTTATCCCCTCTACGTTTATTAGCACAAGAAGACATAGGGGACTTATTTAAAGCTGGCCCCGAAGACGCTACAAAACTTGTAAATGCATATATTAATCCACTTTTTAAAGGGTTAGGTGTAGGTCTAAATTCTGGCTGGACCAACACAGCTAAAGCAAAAAAGCCATTACGATTTGATTTAAGATTTACTGCAACAGCAGCATTTGTACCTAGTTCAGATCAAGCTTATGATGTGAATACTTTAGGTTTAAAAAACATTAGAGCCGTTGATAAATTTAAAAGCGTAGGCCCAACTGCATTTGGAGATAAAACAGATGGACCGCTAATGGAGTTATACGATAGTAGTTTTCCAGATCCCGCTCCTGCACAATTTAAACTACCTCAAGGAACAGGAATAAATTTTGTTCCATCACCTCAAGTTCAGTTAACTATTGGCTTACTTAAATATACTGAGGTTTCTTTAAGGTTAGTGCCAGATGTTAAGATAGAAGATAGCAAACTTAATTTATTTGGCATTGGTGCAAAATTTGAAATTTTACCGATTTTAATGGGTAAAAAAGAAAAAGTGATACCAATTGATGTAGCAATTGCTGTAGGTTATACTACGTTAAATTACAATCTTCCTGTAAAATTTAACAATCAGACTAATGCTAACCAAACTGTTGAGGTTAAATTAAAAGGCTACAGTGCTGAAGCGATTGTTTCTAAAAAATTAAAATTCTTTACTCCTTTTGCTAGTGTTGGCTATAATTCTTCTGAATCAGAATTAAAAGCAGTTGGTACATACCAATTCGATGTTCCAGTTACTCCACTTACACCAACAGGCAAAAAAACGTATGTAGATCCTATAAACATTAAACAAACCGATGTAGAAGGAGTAAAAGCTTCATTAGGATTTCAACTTAATTTAGCTTTCTTTAGAATTTACTCTTCGTACACCGTTTCAAAATACAGCTATTTTAATGCAGGCATAGGCTTTGGCATTGGTAAATAATATTTTAAAAATCAAAAAAAAAGCTTCTCTTTGGGGAAGCTTTTTTAGTTTATGTCTGTTTATAGCCCTATCCATCAGCTCAATTATAATTCATTAACATCCGTTTTTGTAAAACGAGATGACATGATTGATCCTTATATTTCTGGAAATAAATGGCGTAAATTAAAATACATTTTAAAAGATGTAAAACTTATAGGCAAAAGTCATTTAGTAACTTTTGGCGGCGCATATTCTAATCACTTGGTGGCTACTGCTGCCGCTGCTGCAAGAAACAATTTAAAAGCTACAGCCTTTGTTCGTGGTGAAAACGTTGAAAACGAAATGCTTTTACTTTGTAAACTTTTTGGAATGAACCTCATTTTTTCTGATAGAGAAAGTTATAGAAATAAGGCATTGATTTTTGACACGCATTTTAAAAACGATGAAAATGCTTACTCTATAAATGAAGGTGGCGCGTGTGAAGAAGCAGTAATTGGCTGTAGCGAAATCATAACTGAATTACCAGAAAATTACGATCATATATTTTGTGCGGCTGGCACTGGCACAACAGCAGCGGGTTTATTAAGAGGGATAAATCAACATCAATTAAAAACAAAGCTTCATGTAATTCCTGTTTTAAAAGGTGGTGAGTTTATTAAAAATGAAATTGCAAAATATGAAAATGGTTTAGATAATTTAATCCTTCATACAGATTACCACTTTGGCGGCTACGCTAAAACAAACAATGAACTTTTAGAATTCATGAAAGATTTTATTGCTAAAACAGGCATTTTGATAGACCCGATTTATACTGCAAAAATGTTCTATGCCATAAATGATTTAATGGGCAAAAATCACTTCAAAAAAGATGCTAAAATTCTTGCTATACACACTGGTGGTTTACTAGGAATTCTAGGGAAAAAAGAAGAATTAAGCAGAAATTAATCACAAAACTTTTCCACATTCCACTTTTTAAAACCCAACTTTTAGCAAAATCATACTTTAGTTCGTTTAAACCTACTTTTTGGATAAAAACATAAAATAGTGCCTAAATTTGAAAATTTAGCACATTTAGTTACATTTGCTTATACCAAAAATTAAAATTATGTACCAACTTAGTGTAGCACCAGACCAGGTAAACCAAACTTTACAAAAGCATATTCTAGCAGATGGCTATGACCTAATTTATGATATGGAAAAAAGTAATGGTGCTTATATTTACGACTCTAAATACAAGCGTAATTTATTAGATTTCTTTACTTGTTTTGCTTCTGTTCCTTTGGGTTATAATCATCCTAAAATGATTAACGACGAAGCATTTAAGCACAATCTTTTACTAGCTGCGATGGCTAATCCTTCAAATTCTGATGTTTATACGCAACAGTATGCAGAATTTGTAAAGACTTTCTCTAAAGTTGGCATTCCATCTTATCTGCCACATGCATTTTTTATTGCTGGTGGATCTTTAGCTGTAGAAAATGCTATTAAAGTAGCTATGGACTGGAAAGTTCAGAAGAATTTTGCAAAAGGATATAAAGAAGAAAAAGGATTTAAAGTTTTACACTTTGAAAAAGCATTTCATGGTCGCTCAGGTTATACTTTAAGCTTAACCAATACTTTACCAGATAAAACTAAATGGTTTGCTAAATTTGATTGGCCACGTGTTTCTGTACCGCAAGTTAAATTCCCATTAGATGGAGACAACTTAACAACTGCTATTCAGACTGAAGAATTATCAATTGCTCAGATTAAACAAGCATTTGCTGAAAACAAAGATGAAATTTGTGCAATTATTATAGAACCTATTCAATCTGAAGGTGGCGATAATCATTTACGTGAGGAATTCTTAATCCAACTTCGCCAACTGGCTGATGAAAATGAAGCTTTCTTAATTTTTGACGAAGTACAAACTGGTGTTGGATTAACTGGAAAATTCTGGTGTCACGAACACTTTAGTGAAGCTGCTCGTCCAGATATTGTTGCTTTTGGTAAAAAAATGCAAGTTTGTGGAATATTAGTAGGCAAAAAAGTAGAAGAAATTGAAACTAACGTATTTAATGTTTCCTCACGTATCAATTCTACTTGGGGCGGAAATTTAGTAGATATGGTTCGTTCTACTCAAATATTAAATATCGTTCATGATGATAATTTATGTCAAAATGCAACTGAAGTAGGTGCTTATTTAAAACAAAATTTAGCTGAACTAGCTAAAAAACATGATAAAATAAGTAACGTTCGTGGTCGTGGATTATTAGCCGCATTTGATTTCCCAACAAAAGAAATGCGCAATGAATTTGTACAAAAAGGAATGGACAACAATGTAATGTTTTTAGGCTGTGGCAATCAAACTATCAGATTCCGTCCTGCATTGTGTATAGAGAAAAAACACATTGACTTAGGAATGGAAGTGATAGAAAAAATATTACCTACACTTTAAATCATAAAAGAATTTCATAAAAAATCTGCTTGGTAATCATTAAGCAGATTTTTTTTTATAATTTGTTTTGACTTGAGTTAGACTTTTAAACGGTTTGATAAATATAAATTGCACCCTCAATTATTTCAGCAAATGCGCATTAAAAAACAAAATATATTTTTAGGAATTATCATTTTAATTATTGTTGGCTGGATGTTAAAAGATACTTTTACGCAATCTGGGATTGAGGATCTTAAAGGCGGATTTACAGAAATTAGCAGTTACCGTAATGAAAATAATACTGGTCCAGTTCAGCGTATTTATGCTGTTAAAGTAAAAGATACTGCTGGCGCTCAACTAATTGATTATGGTAATTTAATGCCACACAACAAATATGGAAATACCAAAGTTTATTTCTTTTTGGCTAACAGTGAAGCACC
>JAIELS010000067.1 GCA_019752795.1 Sphingobacteriaceae bacterium | reverse complement strand
CAGCTTGTAAAGCACAAATTGGATCAATTTCTGTAACGATTACACGTACGCCTTGTGAGCTTAATGATTCCGCAGAACCTTTACCCACATCGCCATAACCGCAAACTACAGCTACTTTACCAGCCATCATTACATCAGTAGCACGACGAATTGCGTCTACTAAAGATTCGCGACAACCGTATTTGTTATCGAATTTAGATTTAGTTACTGAATCGTTAACGTTAATAGCAGGAACATGTAAAGTTCCGTTTTTCATTCTTTCGTATAAACGTAAAACGCCAGTTGTAGTTTCTTCAGATAACCCTTTAATTGCAGCAATTAATTCTGGGTATTTATCGAAAACCATATTGGTTAAATCGCCACCGTCATCTAAAATCATGTTTAGTGGTTTACGATCTGGACCGAAATGTAATGTTTGTTCGATACACCAATCAAATTCTTCTTCGTTTAAGCCTTTCCAAGCATAAACCTGAATACCAGCAGCAGCAATTGCAGCAGCGGCATGATCTTGAGTGGAGAAAATGTTACATGAAGACCAAGTAACTTCTGCGCCTAATTCTACTAAAGTTTCGATTAGAACTGCAGTTTGAATGGTCATGTGCAAACAACCCGCAATACGAGCGCCTGCTAATGGTTTAGATGGTCCGAATTCTTTTCTTAGCGACATTAAGCCTGGCATTTCTGCCTCTGCTAATCCAATTTCTTTACGGCCCCATTCTGCCAGTGAAATGTCCTTAACTTTGTAAGGAACGTATAAAGTCTCTACTGATGACATATTATAATTATTTAATTTGTTGTAAATCAATGTTTTGTGATGATTTTTAAAATGGTGTGCAAGCAATTTGCAAACACCTTTATTTTTCACATCACAAAAGTAAGTAATTTTGAGATGAAAATTGATTGTTGAAGCTTTTCAGCTAATGGAAATAAAAATTATACATTAGGATTACTTATTGAAATAGTGAATCTATTAGTAATTCAAGCTAGTTATAAGTCAGTATATTGTTATTTTCTTGTACAATAAAATTTAGCAAATCATAATTGTTATCTTTGTGCCTTAATAAAAAATAGAAAAAATGTATCCAGAATATTTAGTAGAACCAATGCGTGCTGAGTTAACGAACGTTGGTTTTGAAGAATTAAAATCAGCAGATGCTGTTGATGCGGCGATTAAAAGCGAAGGAACTGTATTTGTTGTGGTTAACTCTGTATGTGGTTGTGCAGCTGCAAATGCTCGTCCAGCGGCTAAATTAGCAGCAAGTAACGCAAAACACCCAGATAAATTGGTAACTGTTTTTGCTGGTATGGAAAAAGATGCCGTTGATAAAGCAAGAGCTTATATGATGCCATTTCCTCCATCATCTCCTTCTATGGCTTTATTTAAAGATGGTAAATTAGTACACATGATAGAGCGTCACCAAATTGAAGGCAGACCAGCGCAAATGATTGCAGATAGCTTAATTGGAGCTTTTGAGCAGTACTGCTAATTAAATAAAAGAATTAAGAACAAGGAGTAAGGATGTTGGCGACAATATTTTTACTCTTTTTTGTTTATAGGGATTTAAGAAATGATTTTTGCTTTTCCTAAAAATCTTTATTCAATAATTTCTCTAATTCTCCAAAGGATACATTCATCCGTACTCTGCCTTGTTTGGCATAAGCAATTTCTCCAGTTTCTTCAGATATAATTACTGCCACTGCATCCGTATTTTCTGAAACTCCGATGCCTGCTCTATGGCGTAAACCGAATTGTGGTGGTAGTTTATCATTATCCGTTAATGGTAAAATACAGCTAGCGCTTTTAATTTTATTTTCGGCGATAACTACAGCTCCATCATGCAAAGGGCTATTTTTTTGAAATATACTTTCTAGTAAGCGTTTAGATATTTTAGAGTCGATAAATTCACAACTGTTGCTGAAAAGTTCATCATCGTAGTATTTTACAAATACGATTAACGCACCAGTTTTACTTTTTTTCATGCTTTTGCAAGCATCAATAATTGGTTTTATTCTAATTAAATTATCTCTATCTATATCTTTATTGCCAAATAAATAACCCCACCAAGCTTTGTTTTTTTGTAAAAAAGTACTTTTTCCAATATGCAATAGAAAACGCCTTATTTCTGGTTGAAAAATAATAATAAGCGCCATAATACCCACGCTCATAAACTTACTGATGATAGCCGATAGCAAATTCATGTGTAAACCTTTAACCAAGTAGTACACAATCAAAATGATGAACATGCCTAAAAGCAAATTCACAGCTAACGTGTTTCTGATTAAGCTATATATATAATAGATTAATATGGCAACCAAGATGATGTCTATGCCATCAATCCAAGAAATTTTAAGAAAATCAAAATCTAGACTTTTCATTGCGCACAAGTTAGGTAATTTAAATTTTCTTAATTAAGCGTTTTTAACTTTTTCTGATAGTTTGATACATTCCATTGCCGCTTTAACATCATGAACTCTTAAAATTGTTGCTCCTTTTTGTAAAGAGATCGTATTTAATACAGTGGTTCCATTTAATGCTTCTTCGCTTTTGATATCTAAAAATTTTGTAAGCATAGATTTTCTCGAAAATCCCACCAAAATTGGCAATGCTAAAATATTTAAACTTTCCATTTCTTGCAAAAGTTTATAATTATGATCTATTGTTTTGGCAAAACCAAAACCTGGATCAATGATGATATCTTTAACACCGAGTTTTCGCAAATGACTTAATTTTTCAATAAAGTAAGTTAAAACCTCGTTGCTTATATTTTCATAAAACGAATTTTCTTGCATGTTTTGCGGAGTCCCTTTCATGTGCATCATGATGTATGGTACTTGTAATTTTGCGACAGTGTCGAACATGGCTTCATCTAAATTTCCAGCAGAAATGTCGTTAATTAAATGTGCGCCAGAAAGAATAGCAGCTTCGGCAACTTTAGCTCTAAAAGTATCGATAGAAATTAACATGTTAGGGAACTCTTTTACAATGGCCTCAACTATTGGTAGTAGTCTTTCTAATTCTTCAGCTTCGCTAACATGATTTGCGCCCGGTCTTGAAGAGTAAGCACCAATATCTATAAATTGAGCACCTTCCTGAATAAAAGTTGCTGTTCTTTTTAAGGCTTCATCAATAGTGTTAATTCTACTTTGGCTGTAAAAGGAATCTGGAGTTATGTTTAAGATAGCCATTACAGCAGGCTTACTTAAATCTATCAGATTGCCTTTACTATTTAGTGTAACTTTTCGGTTTAAAAATGTATCTTTAGCCATCATTTGATACAAAAATAGGTATTATAATGGCTTTAAACTAAATATTTTAATTGTTTTGGCAGTAGATACATCACAGGAGTATAACGAGGTAATTGCGGTATGTAAATCGCTATTTTTAAAGAAGACAAAAGATTATGGAACGGCATGGCGTATCCTTAGATCATCGTCTATTACGGATCAAATTTTTATTAAAGCGCAACGAATTCGTACGTTAGAAGAAAAGAAAGTGAGTAAAGTTGGCGAAGATATTACGTCTGAATATATTGGTATTGTAAACTATTGCGTGATTGCCATGTTGCAATTGGAGTTAACAGAAAGCGATCCGAATGAGATGGACGTTCAATTGGTTGAAGGACTATTTGATAAACGTGTTAACGAGACAAAAGAATTGATGTTTGCAAAAAATCATGATTATGGTGAGGCTTGGCGTGATATGCGTATCAGTTCGCTAACAGATTTAATATTGATGAAGATATTAAGAGTAAAACAAATTGAAGATAATTTAGGTCAAACTGTTGTTTCTGAAGGTGTAAAAGCTAATTACCAAGATATGTTGAATTATTCTGTTTTTGCGTTAATTAAACTTGGGGTTAAATAGTTGTTACAAGTTATGTGTTACAGGTCTAAGTTTGATAAAAAATAAGTAGAATTTAACTATATCTCAAATCTAGTTATGCAAAAAGTGATGTTAAGTTTCTCTCGATGGTTTGTTGGGGTTCTGTTTATCTTTTCGGGACTAATAAAAGCGAATGATCCACTTGGCTTTGGATATAAACTACAAGAGTATTTTGAAGTTTTTCATTTAGGTTTTTTGAATGATTGGGCAACAGCAATTGCCATTTTTTTATGTGTCTTGGAGATTGTTTTAGGTGCATTATTGCTTTTCGGTTTTTGGCGCAATCAAGTTACTAAGGGATTATTAGCAATAATTATCTTTTTCACTTTTTTAACTTTTATTTCTGCTGCATTTAAGGTTGTAACTTCATGTGGGTGTTTTGGCGATGCCATTCCATTAACACCTTGGCAGTCATTTGGCAAAGATTTAATTCTTTTGGTACTCATAGTATATTTATATTTAAATCGAGATAAAATAAATCCAATTACAACTAACTCTAGTTGGCAAAGCGCATTGTTCTCTGCAGTTTTTGCCGCTTCTTTAATGTTTTCGACCTTTACCTACAATAGATTGCCAATTATAGATTTTCTACCTTATAAAGTTGGTTCTAGTATTCCAGAATCGATGAAAATTCCAGCAGGTGAAGCAGAAGATGAATTTCTCATCATGTATCAGTTAAAAAATAAAAAGACAGGCGAAATAAAAACCATGAGTGATAAAGATTACCTAAGCTTAGCGATTTGGAAGGATGAGAATTGGGAAGTTGTTGGTACGCCTGAAAAGAAATTGATTAAAAAAGGCTACGATGTAAAGATTAAAGATTTGTTTATTTCGGATGCTTCGGGAACCGATTATACTAAAGAACTAATTGAAAACCCTTACTACAACCTAGTTGTAGTAGCTTACGATTTAAAACAAACCAGCGAAAAAGGAATTTCATCAACAAATGCTTTGGCTTTAAATGCAGCAGAGCAATTTAATATAAGAACAGTATTGTTAACTTCTAACTCAGCACAAGACGCGACTAATTTCAGTAAAAAAATGAAACTTTTTATGGAGGTTTTTTATGCTGATGCTGTTCCTTTAAAAAGTATGGTAAGAGCTAATCCTGGTGTGTTGTTGCTAAAAAATGGAGTAATCATTAATAAATGGCACTACCATAATTTACCCTCATTTGATGAGTTAACTGAAAAATATTTTACTAAATAATGGGAACCTACGCAATAAGAAAACTATTATATGGCTTTGCCGTAATGTCTGGAGTTATTCTTATTGTTTTCGTGTTATTCAATATTTTACCTGGCGACCCAGCAAGAATGACTTTAGGACAACGTTCCGATGTTCAATCTTTAGATGCTGTGCGTAAAGAATTTGGATTGGATCGTTCTAAACCTGTTCAGTTTTTAATGTATATCAATGATTTATCTCCGATTAGTATTCATAAAAATGAGATCGAAAACCAAGAAAAATACCATTATCAAAAAATATTTGCTATTGGCGATGACGTAATAGTAGTTAAAGTGCCTTATTTACGTCGTTCATATCAAACTAAAAGAGATGTAACAACTATACTTTCAGAAACCGTTCCAAACACCTTTGTTTTGGCATTAACAGCAATGATTTTTGCGACAATTATTGGCGTATTTTTAGGGGTTATTTCTGCTTTAAATCAAGGAACTTGGATAGATAATGCAGCTAATTCTTTTGCAATTTTGGGTATTTCAGCCCCATCTTTTTTTGCGGGGATAATTATTGCCTGGTTGTTCGGTTTTGTATTGGCAGATTACACGGGTTTAAATATGAGTGGCAGTTTATATAGTTATGATCCTTTTAAAGGAGAAATTATAACCTATAAAAATTTGTGGTTACCAATGATTACTTTAGGTTTACGACCATTAGCAATTATTGTACAGCTTACTCGTAGTGCAATGCTAGATGTTTTAGCCCAAGATTATATTCGTACAGCAAAAGCTAAAGGCTTAAGTCGGAATACAATTGTTTATAAGCACGCTTTAAAAAATGCCTTAAATCCTGTTATTACAGCTATATCAGGTTGGTTTGCGTCGTTGTTAGCGGGTTCTTTCTTTGTAGAATACATTTTCGGGTATAATGGCTTGGGTAGAACCACTGTTACGGCTTTAGAAATGTCTGATTTTCCAGTAGTTATGGGCTCGATTTTATTTATAGCATTTGTATTTGTAGTGGTCAATATTTTAGTTGATTTGTTATATGCGTGGGTAGATCCGAGAGTTAAATTGAGTTAATATGTTAGTTGAAAGTATTCGTTATACTCAAGTTGCAGACGGGAAATTAATTGAGATATTTAAACATCATGATGTTTCAGAAAAGGCAATTTCACTGTTTAACCATGTTTTAAATGCACAAAATATTTGGGCAAGTAGAATATTAGGAGTTCCTTCAAAATATCAAGTTTGGGAGGTTTTTAGCGTTGATTTATTTGAGAAAATTTCGAAAGACAACTTTGAACTCATAGCTCAGGTTTTGAAAGATTATCCCTTAGATAAAGAAATATCATACACCAATTCAAAGGGAACTTATACAGGTATTGTGAAAGATATTCTATTTCATGTTGTTAACCATTCTACTTATCACAGAGCGCAAATAGCCACAATGTTTAAACTAGATGGTATTGAACCACCAATTACAGATTATATCATCCTTAAACGTGAGCACCAGTTATGATAGTTTTCTTAGTAGGATTTATGGGTTGCGGCAAAAGCACTAAGGCAAAGCAATTAGCTAACCGTTTAAATTGCGCTGTTATAGATTTAGATGCAGAAATTGTAAAGAAGGTAGGTAAATCAATTGCTGAATATTTCGCAGAATTTGGGGAAGCTGCATTTAGAAAATTAGAAAGTGATACTTTAAAAATCTATCCTTATCCAGAAACTTGTGTTGTTGCTACTGGAGGTGGTTTGCCTTGCTTTTTTGATAACATGGATTGGATGAATGCCAAGGGACAAACGGTTTATTTACAAATGACACCGGCTCAATTGGTATCTAGGTTAGGTAATAGAGAAAAAAGGCCACTACTTAAAGGAATGGATGACGAACAACTGTTTACTTTTATAGAGCTAAAGTTAGTAGAGCGAAATCCTTTTTATACGCAATCTAAAGTTATTCTTGATGCATTTAATTTAGACGCAGAACTATTGGAAAAGAGGTTGAAGGGAAATTAGATTTGCTAAATCCCCATTGTAAGTATTTAACCGTTTAACTATCCGTTTTTTGTAAGGATAATCAAGTAAAGCAAAACCTGAAGTTTATCTTCTTCTGTTTGGAATTGCCATTCTAGTAATAGCAATGCGAAGAAATAGGTTTTGAGAGGCGAAATATAGCTACTTGCTTTAGGGTAGACATTGTAAGATAAAATCTATTGTTTATTTTTGCCTCTCAAATCAACAGATGAAAATAACCCAAGCTAACCTTGATGACGTTAAGGAACTAAACAAACTGGTAAACTCCGCCTACCGTGGTGAGGAGTCGAAAAAGGGCTGGACAACAGAGGCTGAAATTCTTGATGGGATACGGATTGATGAAAAGGCTTTGATGGTGTTGCTAGCTAAACCAGAAGCAACAATCCTAAAGCTCAGCGATCAGAGCGGTAAAATGCTGGGTACGGTTTGCTTGGAGGTAAAATCGCTTGAGCTGCACCTGGGTATGTTTGCTGTATCACCCCTTTCCCAAGGCAATGGTATTGGTAAGTCGCTTTTAATGGCAGCAGAGCATCATGCCCTCGAAAATAATTGCGCCAAGATTGTCATTTCTGTAATCAGCAGCCGAGTTGAACTGATTAACTGGTACAGCCGCCATGGCTATGTGCCCACTGGAGGTTCTATTGCATTCGAGGAAATCGAGGGCAGGTTTGGTGATCCAAAAGTGTCGGCAATTAGCCTTATCGGCATGGAAAAGGTGCTTAAAGTATAATAAGATAAACGTTTGCCGAACTTTGTTTAAGGTGCTTCGACAAGTTCAGCATGACAAATCATAATCACTACTCCCCTTCTTGATCAAACTGCTCTTCAATATATTTAATTTTGGTTTTACCATGTGGTGTTGGCTCTCCGTAATCGTTAATATTTACGAATACAATTTTATCAATCGTTAGAATACTTTTACGTGTAATTTTGTTTCTTACTTCGCAACACATGGTGATAGAGGTATTACCGAAAGCAGTTGCAGTAATTCCCATTTCAATAATATCTCCCAATTTTCCAGAGCTTACAAAATTAATTTCCGACATGTATTTGGTTACTACTTTTGGATTTTCTAATTGAACGATGGCATAAATTGCCGCTTCCTCATCAATCCATTTTAACAAGCTGCCTCCAAATAGGCCTCCATTCGGGTTAAGGTCTTCTGGTTTGATCCATTTTCTAGTGTGGAAATTCATATCAATTGAGATTTATACGAATATAGTAAAATCAAATTGGAGTATTTTCAGGAAGATGTAAAGAAAAAAACCTCATCCGATGGTATGGGATGAGGTTTTTTTAAGTTTATTTTAATTCTGCCAAATAAGCTTGTGTTTGTTTTTCAATTTCAAGCGTAGCTACTTTAATAGCAGAGCCAACTCTGGTTGTTTGAGGCTTAACAGCCATTGTGTTAATAGTTGCTAGAGCATCAGCATAATATTTACCCCAAACCTCGACAATATGTTTTTCGTCTACCACAGATTTGCCATCTGCAATCGCTTTTTTACTCAAGTCAAATTCTGTTTTTAAACGAATTAAAGCATCATTTTTAACTTGAGCAACTGTAGCAGTAGCGGTAGCTTCATTTGCGGTAATTAGCGTATAAGCTGCGGTTAAAGCACTCACCCCAACATTCTTCATGGTAGTAGCACTTACTTTGTCAATTCTGTCGTTGTCAGTATGGTAAAAAACATCAGTAAAATGCCACATTAGTAATCCAGGAATTTTATTCTGTAAAAATGGAGTATGGTCGCTACCACCTTCAAACGGATTAAAATTAACAGTCCAATTGGCAAATTTGCCTTGAGTTTTGCAGATATCAAAAATAAAATCATTGTAATAATGAGGAAAAAGATCTTTCTCTTTCACATTTCCTGCTCCCCATTCGCTGTGTTTATCGTTACCACGAGTCCAAATTGCAGATGGATCTGGCATTTTCTCAATTAAAAAAGTGCCGCCAGTTTTCTGAGTGTCCTCGCCAACCATATCTAAACTCATCCCCCATAAAATACCTTTTGCACGTTCTTTATCATCAGTAATATATCTACCAGTTGATACAATTTCATCTCCCCATAAAAACGTTAAAGTACGTTGTGGTTTAAGTTTTCCAGTTTTTAATAATACAGCTGTAACTCTTGCCATTTCTGCTAAGGTGCCAACGCCTGTAGCATTGTCATTTGCACCCGGTTCTTGTACGTGAGCACTATAAACAAAGCGTTCGTTAGGGTTTACGCTGCCTTTTACGTTTGCAACAATGGTTAATTCCTCTGCTTGGTAAATTTTAGTTTCGATATTAACTTTTAGCTCTACCTTTCCTTTTAAACAAGCAGCTTTTAATTTTTCTTTTACACCATAAGATAAAAGTAAAGACCAAATACCAGCATTTGCTTGCATGCTGCCAAATGAAATTGAAGTTTGATGTATTTCTGGTTGATTATATTTTGGTACTGAATAGCCCATAGCACCAATTGCGCCAGCTTTTACAGCCGCAGCAATTAATCTACCTGTGGCAACATCACCAAAAACAATTTTTCCTTTTAAATCTTTCCCCTCAAAATCTGCGGCTGTTCCTTTTCCTACAAAAACCACTTCGGCGGTAACGCCTTCAGCTGGTGTAGATGGACAATTGATAGGAATCATATTGCGATTTGTGGCATAAGCAATTAATGGAGTACTTTCACCTAAAATGGTAACGCTAGCATTAACTGGCTCCCAAGTATTGCGCTTCATGGGCCTTTTCTCAATTCTATAGGTTAGTGGACCTTCAAATTCATTGTTTTTTTCAGCTACGTAACCAGCCTTTTTAAGAATTTCTTCTATACGATGAATACTTGCATTAAAGCCAGTATTACCCGGAACTCTGAAATATTTTTCTACAAATGATGTGGTTTCGAAAGCATTCTTTTCGTTAAAGTTTGCTCTTGTGAGTTTAAAATAATCAGCGGTTTGGTTTTGTGCAGTAACAGAAAATGATAAAAATGTTAGTGCAATAATTAATAATTTTCTCATGTATAATTTTATTTTTTGTTCGATTATTAAGAGTTAGATAATACTTTATGTGAAAGGTAACAACATTAACCATTATGTTTTTAAACAAATTTGTTAAACATATAAAAATGTGACTAAAATTGATCCCTATTTCAAATTTTCTTTTGCCCTTTCTTCACGCAATACCTTCGCTAAATCTATTTTTGGTTCACTTAGCAATAAAATGGTTGTTCCTTTTTCTCGAGCAAACTCATTTTCAATTTTGTCAACTTCGGCTACATTGTTAAATATGGATAGGTCTCGAATATCAGCAAGGTTTTTTACTTCTTTAACTCTGATTACAGTTTTAATTTCCTTATCCAAATTCAGCCATTTATCATAATCTGTACTAAACGCATCAGCTTTTAAACCATTAATTTTTGTATAATAATTAATCGCACCAGCTTCTCCATAGTTATCAC
>JAIELS010000074.1 GCA_019752795.1 Sphingobacteriaceae bacterium | reverse complement strand
CCCGACGAGCTACCAACTGCTCCACCCCGCACTATATACAATTCTAAAGGCCTTGGCAAATCTTCCTGCGCTAGCTCCGAATTGGAATGCAAAGATATAATTCGTTTCTTTGCATTACAAATTTATTTCAAAAAATATTTTATGTCGCATAAAGCAGGTTTCGTTAGCATTATCGGAAAACCCAACGTGGGTAAGTCTACACTCATGAACGCCTTAGTAGGTGAAAAACTCTCTATTATCACTCCTAAAGCACAAACAACCCGTCATCGTATCTTAGGGATTGTAAATCAAGACGATTATCAAATTGTGTTTTCTGACACTCCTGGCATTATCAAGCCGCTATATGGCTTACAAGATTCGATGATGAGCGCAGTAAATGGTGCCCTTAGCGATGCAGATTTAATTCTTTTTGTAACAGATATTCACGAAAAACATGATGAAAATGATGTTTTAGAGAAAATTACCAATACCACCATCCCTATGGTAGTGTTATTAAATAAAATAGATAATGCAACTCAAGAGCAAGTAGATGAGAAATTTGCTTATTGGCAAGAAAAGTTAAATCCTAAGCATATTTATGCAATTTCTGCCTTACACCAATATAATTTAGAAGGGATTTTACCTATGATTTTAGATAACATTCCCGAACATCCTGCCTATTACGATAAAGAAGAATTAACAGATCGCAGCCAGCGTTTCTTTGTTTCGGAGATTATTCGTGAAAAAATATTCAATAATTATAAAAAAGAAATTCCTTACAGTACTGAAGTAATTGTTACTGCTTTTAAAGAAGAACAAAGCAAAGGCGGACCAATGGTACGTATCACTTCAGAAATAATTGTAGAAAGAGATTCACAGAAAAATATTTTAATAGGTACGGGTGGCGCAATGCTTAAAAAAGTAGGCATGGAAGCTAGAAAAGATATAGAGAAATTTTTAGACACAAAAGTGTTTCTAGAAACCTTTGTAAAGGTAATTCCAGACTGGAGAAGCAAAAAAAACTACTTGAAAAATTTCGGTTACGAAAGCTAATTACTTAATTGGTTCATTTATATTACTAGTTCCCAATATTTTTAAAAAGCAATTAAGGTTTATTGTTAAAATAATTAACCGTACCTTTGCAAACTGAAATAAAAAGTCAATGGCTGTTAGTTTATAGTTGATAGTCAAATCGATAGGTGTATAGTCCACATCAAAACCATCAACCATTGGCCATTTAACTAATATTTTACAATACAACGTTTCAAATTTGAAACGTTTCAACAATACCCTTTTATGAGTAACATTATCGCAATTGTCGGAAGACCAAACGTAGGCAAATCTACCCTTTTTAACCGCTTAACAGAAAGTCGCAAAGCTATTGTAGATGATTTTAGTGGTGTAACCAGAGACAGACATTACGGCAAAGCTGAGTGGACAAACAGAGAATTTACTGTAATTGACACTGGAGGTTATGTTGCCAATTCTGAAGACGTTTTTGAAGCAGCTATCCGTGAGCAAGTAGTAATTGCTATTGAAGAAGCTAGTGTTTTGTTATTTATGGTTGATGTAACTACAGGCATTACCGATTTAGATGATGATATTGCGCAACTTTTACGTCGCAGTAAAAAACCAGTGTTTATTGTAGTCAATAAAGTTGATAATCACCAGTTAGAAAACGATGCAACTGTATTTTATAGTTTTGGTTTAGGCGAAATTTACACCATTTCTTCGATGACAGGTTCTGGAACTGGAGATTTGCTTGATGAGGTAATTAAGCATTTCGAAGATATTCCAGAAGAAGAAAATTCTTTGCCAAAAATTACCATAGTTGGCCGCCCTAATGTTGGGAAATCTTCATTAATTAACGCCTTAATTGGTAAAGATCGTAATATTGTAACACCAATTGCTGGTACCACGAGAGATTCGATACACATCCATTATAACCAATTCGGTCATGAGTTTATGTTTATAGACACTGCTGGATTGCGTAAAAAAACCAAGGTTAAAGAAAATATCGAATTTTATTCAGTAATGCGTACCATTAAAGCTTTAGAAGAAGCTGATGTAGTTTTACTGATGATTGATGCAGAAGACGGTTTGGAATCTCAAGACGTAAACATTTTCCACTTAGCAGAAAAGAACAAAAAAGGAATTGTAGTTTTAGTTAATAAATGGGATTTAATTGAAAAAAACAATAAAACCATTAAAGAATTCGAAGATCAAATTCGCACTAAATTACAACCATTTACAGATGTGCCTATTGTTTTCATCTCTGTTTTAAATAAGCAAAGAATTTTTAAAGCAATTGAAGTAGCATTAGAAGTACAACAAAACCGCAGCAAGAAAATACCTACTTCTAAATTAAATGATGTAATGTTGCCAATTATCGAGGCTTATCCACCGCCTGCACTAAAAGGTAAGTATATCAAAGTAAAATACATTACACAAATCAATGCTACATCGCCAATGTTTGCATTTTTCTGTAATTTACCTCAATACATTAAAGAGCCTTATAAGCGCTTTATAGAAAATAAATTACGTGAACATTTTGATTTTTCAGGTGTTCCAATTCAGATTTATTTTAGACAGAAATAAAGTAAAATAGTTCATTGGTTCATTGGGTTGGATTTAAAAACCCACCGCCAGGCCGTTATTTCGACAGAGCGCAACGACGAGAACCCCGAAGGGCTCAGCGAAGCTAAATATGTTCTTCAAAACATATAATCTATCATTGTTAAGTCGGCAACTATAGTGGTTTTTGTGCATAAGCCTTATTTTTATAGCCCTTATTGCAGCGGCATCTCCCGATTCTTTATCGGGAATATAGCGGAAAGAAGGATTGACATTAATAGTTAGGGAAACTTGCGCTTCAAAAGAAATTTACCGCTAAATTTGCTGCTTTAATTAATGAATACTGCTACCAACCATGCAAAATCAAATAGAAGTTGTAAATAGTAAGCCCGAAGACACAGATACCATATTCGAATTTTACGATATGGCTGTTGCTCACCAAAAGAAAGTTTTTAATAAACATTGGCAAGGATTTAGCAGAGAACTTGTACAAACAGAAATAGCCGAAAACAGACAGTATAAAATTTTAGTTGACGGCGAAATAGCAGCTATTTTTGCGGTAACTTTTAACGACCCAGAAATATGGGAAGAAAAAGATGCACAACCTTCAATCTATATTCATCGTATTGTTACCCATCCAAGTTTTAGAGGCTACGGCTTTGTAAACCAAATTATTATTTGGGCAAAGGAGTATGCACAAAATAACCAAATTGAGTTTATACGCATGGATACTTGGGCTGATAATGAGAAATTACTAGCTTATTATACTGGCTGTGGTTTTAATCATGTGGGCAGTATTGAGGTTAAAGCAAACAGTGGTCTTCCTAAGCATTATGAAGGCATTAGTTTAAACCTGTTCGAGATAGCTGTAAATTAAAAATAAAAGTTCTTTATACTTTTGCTAAAGCTTGTTCAATATCAAAAATTAAATCTTCTGCATGCTCAACACCTACAGAAAGTCTCACCATTTTTTCGGTAATAAATAATTCTTTTTTAAGTTCAGGATCAAGGTCTACATGAGTCATCGTAGCTGGATGTTCAGCTAAACTTTCCGTCCCACCTAAACTTACTGCCAATTTAATCAGCTTCAACTCATTTAAAAAGGTGAAAGCTTCTTTCTCACCACCTTTAATATCGAAAGAAATCATCCCTCCATTACTTAAACATTGCTTGTTTTTAATCTCATATTGCATCCCATCTGCTGGTGTAAGGTTACCGATAAAGTAAACCTTTTCTACCATAGGGTGATGATTTAGATAATTTGCTACTTGATTTGCGTTTAAAGCTTGCATATCCATGCGGATTTTCAAAGTTTCTAAACTCCTCAACAATAACCAACCTGTATTTGGACTGGCCATGTTCCCTAAAAATGTTCTTAAAACTTTAACTCTTCCAATTAATTCCTTAGAGCCTAAACAAGCACCAGCAATTACATCGCTGTGACCACCAATATATTTAGTAGCAGAATAAAGCACTAAATCAGCACCATGTTGTAAAGGATGTTGCCATACTGGCCCCATATAAGTGTTATCTACAGCTAAATAAACTTCTTTATTAGCGGTAGAAAAATAATTAGCAACAGCTTTTGCACCGGGTATGTCTATTAAATCATTAGTTGGATTTGCAGGAGTTTCAATATAAACCATTGCCAATTGATCTGCATATCCCGATGCTTTTACCAACTCGATTATTTCCTCTGTGGTTTGTCCCACTTTAAATGTAATCGAGTTAATACCAAACTTGGTCAATATTTTTTTGATAAAATGATCACTACCACCATAAAGCGGGCTGCTAATTAGCAATACATCTCCTGGCTTTAAAAATTCAAGTAATACTGTAGAAATGGCCGCCATTCCGCTTTCAAAAACAGCACAATCTTCGGCCTTATCCCATAATGTAAGTCGACTTTCTAAAATTTCTAAATTTGGATTATTTATTCGACTGTAAATTAATCCCATTTCTTCATCTTGCTGCTTAGATCTATGTCCATAAGCAACTTCAAAAAATGACTTACCATCTTCTGCATTTTTAAATACAAAGGTTGATGTTTGAAAAATTGGGCATTTAATAGCTCCTTCTGATAACTCAGGATTATAGCCATACGACATCATTAAACTTTCAGGTTTCATTTCTTGTGACATTGAGATTTCAGTATAAATTATAAGATATCGCTAAGGTACAAAATCAAAATATTATACCAAAAACAATATAATATTAAGAATAAATAGTAATTAAAAAATAATATAACAGAATAATATTTTATATCTATTTAATAAATTAAAGAATCGAAGTATAAAATATGGAGAAATTTATTTCTACAAAAGCTAATTAGCTAAAATTGATTAATTTTTGAAAATAGTAGGGATTGGACTAGTATAACGATATGAAAATAAATTACTGCAAACTAGTTAATGCTTGTTTAACAACATTATCTGTAAGGTTATTCGCTTTGTAATAACCAATATCACCTAAATGATATTTACAAAGCATTACTTTTAAATCATTATATATTAAAGGTTTTGCTATTGCCAATTGCTTAGTATCTATTACAATATTTTTTGCTTGTAAATATTTTAACAAGTCTTTATAATCAGTTTCGCTAATGGTAAAAGTATTTAAATTTTGAGCTATGAAAGTTGGATTGTACCTATCTACTAAATTTTCAAATACAAAATCAATTAGTATTTTTTTTGTCACCAAATTGGTGTAAAATTTATTAAAACCTGCAGTGTCTAATTTTACAAAAACATCAGGCTGTATGCCACCACCACCAAAAACTTTTTTACCCCCTTGCGTAACAAAAGTTGGCGCTTTAACTAAACTATCTTTTGGTTTAGTATTTTTTGCTGTAAGCTCTCCATCCACAAATCGATCTTCTAATTCTCTTTGGTAAGCTGCATAACCTTTTTTATATGGTTTTTGGATACTTCTACCTAAGGGCGTATAATATCTAGCAATAGTTAAGTTTAAAGCAGATCCATCCTCAAACGGAAATTGTTCTTGTACTAACCCTTTCCCAAATGATCTTCTACCTACAATAATTCCACGATCTAAGTCTTGTATTGCTCCGGCAAAGATCTCACTAGCAGAAGCTGAATTTTCATTAATTAAAACAGCCAATTTACCTTGTTCAAACTCGCCTCCGCCACTTGCGAAATAATCAGTTCTAGGTTCATGTTTCCCCTCGGTATAAGTAATGAGTTTATTTTCTGCTAAAAACTGATTAGCCAAGCTGGTTGCGGCAGTTACATAGCCGCCACCATTATCCCTTAAATCAAGAATTAGCTTTTTCATTCCTTTAGTTTTGAGATTTCTAATGGCGTTTACAAAGTCCTCATCTGTATTTGCCCCGAATTTACTAATACGAACATAGGCGGTTTCTGTATTTAACATATACGCTGCATCAATACTACTAACCTCTACTTTGCCCCTTTTAATATGATAAATTATTGGTAATTTATTATTTGCCTGAATTAGTTGTAATTGTACTGAAGTACCTTTTTTACCTTTAATTTTGCCAACCATTTCAGAACGAGGTAAAGATCTTCCACTCACATACGCACTATCAATTCTTAAAATTTTATCGCCCTGTTTAACGCCGGCTAAAAAAGCTGGTCCATCTTTTAAAACGTTTGTAACTAATAAAGTGTCATTAATAATATAATATTCTACACCAATACCTTCAAAATTCCCTTGTAAAGTTTCTGCAAACTCATACGCCTTAGTTGCAGGCAAATAAATACTATGAGGATCTAGCTGATGAAGTAGGCTATCAATAGGCAAATGCTGTAAACTGTCTGCATTTACTTCATCAACATAATTTTTATTGATAATATGAATAATGTCTTCTACTTTTTGGGTGCTATTATCTGAATATCGAAGGGCTCTTTCAAGTTTAAACCCTTGATCTTTTAAAAACCTATAACCCAAGTACATGCCACCTATTAAAGTGACAGAATAGGTTAAAGCGATAAGGATATTAAAACGAGTACTTTTTTTCATTTTGTAGATTTTACAAAGTTATGAAACCGTCATCAATTAAACTAATTACGAAGGTGTTATGTTTGTATAAAAGCTGTGATATATCCTTAATAAACAGGGAAGAATAAAACACAAAAAAATCAACATCTTATACATACAAAATTGATACCTATTTTAGATTTTTAGAACAATTTTATCTAAAAATTTGGATGTGCGTTATCTTCTGTCTAAAATTGTATGGATTTATTGGTAATATTTCCTGTTAATTGAAAAATTAACGAACTTTAGCCCAAATAATAGCTATGAATAGAGTAACCGAACAAGAATCTAAATATAATGACATCGATAAAATGTCTGTTTTAGAAATTTTGAAAGGCATAAATAATGAAGATAAATTAGTGCCAATTGCAGTAGAAAAGGCTTTACCGCAAATTGAGAAACTAGCTATTGGCATTGCCGAAAGAATGAAAAAAGGCGGCAGACTATTTTACATTGGAGCTGGGACAAGTGGTCGTTTAGGAGTAGTAGACGCATCTGAATGTCCACCTACTTTTGGGGTTTCTTTTGATACCGTTGTTGGTATTATCGCTGGTGGAGATACCGCTATTAGAAAAGCAGTAGAATTTGCTGAAGATGATGATCAACAAGCTTGGATAGATTTGCAAGAATTTAACATGAACGAACACGATTCATTAGTCGGATTGGCAGCATCTGGGACTACTCCTTACGTTATTGGCGGTTTAAATGCCGCACGCAAGCATGGCATTTTAACCGGCTGCATCATTTGTAATGAAGGCGGGCCAATTGTAGCTGAGTCTGATTATCCTGTAGAGGTTGTTGTTGGACCAGAATTTTTAACTGGATCAACAAGAATGAAATCTGGAACTGCTCAAAAGCTAGTTTTAAATATGTTAAGCACTACTGTAATGATTAAACTTGGTCGTGTGAAAGGCAATAAAATGGTTGATATGCAGTTAACCAATCACAAGTTAGTAGATCGTGGCACACAAATGGTAATGAAAGAATTAAATATCAATCATGAACAAGCAGCAGCTTTACTGACCAAACACGGTAGTGTACGTAAAGCTGTAGAGGCAAGTAAGTTGTGAATTACGAGTTGTGGGCTACAAGTCAAATAACTTTTTTCTAAATCATCAATTACAACCTAGCCCCGAAGCCTTTAACTCGTAACCGTTATTATGCACGAAATTGAACCTTTTTACTTGTGGAGAGATGATTATATCGCTGCAGAAGATCAGCTTTCTCCTTTTTACAACACAGAATATTCTGAATTTTATTACGACAAACAGCTTTATAATTTCTTAATTCACCCCCAATGGGATGCATTTGGCTCTACAACGCTTTACATCAAAGTGCTTTATGCAGATTATGACCGGAATTTTGCCATTATTGAGTTAATGGGAGAATGGAATGACACGCTTCACAATGACATTATGCTTTTAAAACGCGAAATTATTGAATTGATGGTAGATGAAGGCATTAACAAATTTATTTTAGTCGGAGAGAATGTACTTAACTTCCATGCTTCTGATGATAGCTATTATGAAGAATGGTTTCAAGATGTAGAAGATGGATGGATTGCTGGAATAAATTTTAATGAACACGTCATCAAAGAATTTCGCGATCACAGCATAGATTATTTCATAAATTTTGGTGGAGAACTGGATGATTTACATTGGCGCAAACTCAAACCTCTTCAATTTTATAAAAAAGTTGAAGAACTACTGACAAAAAGATTAAATTAAACCCTTATTTTTATAATTAATTAATTTTAAAATTAATATGGATCAACAAAATTATCAATATCAAAACGATTCTGTTTTTGTACAAGAAAAATCAGTATCTAAGAAATTCTTTGCTAACGTTTTCTTATGGATGTTTGTAGCATTGAGTGTGTCAACGCTAGCAGCCATTTTAGTAAACAATACCCCAGGAATAGAGTTATTACTTAGAAATCAAGCAACTTATAAGCCAACAATACTAGGTTATATTGCAACTTTTGCCCCGCTTGGACTAGTTTTATTGATGGGTGCAGGGTTTAATAAACTTTCTTTTTCGGCATTACTTAGTGTATTCGTTTTATTCTCGGTTTTACTTGGCGTAAGTTTAAGTTCGATTTTAATATTTTACCAATTAGGTTCGGTAGTTGGATGTTTTGTTGCAGCTGCAGGTATCTTCGGTATCATGGCATTTTTGGGCTATACAACAGACGTAGACTTAAGTAAGTTTGGTCCTATATTAATGGTAGGAGTTATTGGTTTAGTAATAGCGAGTGTAGTTAATATGTTTATTGGAAGTTCTCAATTTGACTATATAATGAGCTTCTTCGGTGTAGCAATCTTTACCGCATTAACAGCGTATGATGTTCAAAAAATTAAAAGAATTGGATTAGGCTTAGAGGAGAATGGAGAGACAATCGATTCTAACGATAGTAAAAAGCTTGCTATTATGGCTGCATTATCACTGTATTTAGATTTCATCAATATTTTCCTTTTCCTATTGCGTATCTTCGGAAGCAGAAAATAGACTTAAACACAAAATATTATATCGGAGGCCGTGCATATATGCATGGCCTTTGTAATTTTATTTGGTTATAGCAAGCATATTTTTGGAAATCACAATGCTTTATTGCACTTTTGTATTGCTTATAAAGAAAGGCGGAGGGATTAGACCCAACGATGTCTTAGCAACCTGTGCTTACAAGGTGCTACATTCTATCCCAATTTATTGGGAAAAGATAAGTTTAAGGGGAAACCCATCCAGACTTTTACATAAGCCTATTAGATTTGAGTATAGCGTATTGCAGTATAGCGATTTTTGCTTTAACTCATTACGCAAATCTCAATATGCAATACCAAATGGATATCAGAGAAGAATTAGAAAAACGTATTTTAATTATTGATGGTGCAATGGGCACTATGATACAACGCTACATTTTAACGGAAGAAGATTTCCGTGGAGAGCGGTTTAAAAATCATCCATGTGATGTAAAAGGCAATAACGACTTGCTAAACATCACTCGCCCTGATATTATCAAAGCAATTCATCTTGAATATTTAAGTGCTGGGGCAGATATTATTGAAACAAATACCTTTAGTACACAACGCATTTCCATGGCAGATTACCAAATGGAAGACCTTTCTTACGAATTAAGTTTTGAAGGTGCTCGTGTTGCTAAAGAGGCAGTTACAGAATTCATGGCAGCAAATCCAGGTCGCAAATGTTTTGTAGCTGGTGCAATTGGCCCAACTAACAGAACGCTTTCTATGTCGCCAAACGTAAATGACCCTGGTTACAGAGCTGTTTATTTTGATGAATTGGAAGAGGCCTATTACGAACAAGTACGTGGTTTAGTTGATGGTGGCGTTGATGTATTGTTAATTGAAACCATTTTTGACACATTAAATGCAAAAGTAGCTATTGTTGCTATTAAAAAATATGAAGAAGTAATCGGCAGAAAGCTAGAAATTATGATTTCTGGAACCATTACCGATGCTTCTGGAAGAACATTATCTGGTCAAACAGCCGAAGCTTTCTTAAATTCTGTAATGCATGCCAATCCATTGAGTATTGGTTTTAACTGCGCATTAGGTGCCAAAGAAATGCGTCCACACATCGAAGAACTTTCTGCTAAAGCTGGTTGTTATATTTCTGCTTATCCAAATGCAGGTTTACCAAATGAGTTTGGCGCATACGATGAAATGCCTCACGAAACTGCACATCTGGTGGATGATTTTATCGCTTCTGGTTTTGTAAATATTGTGGGTGGTTGTTGCGGAACAACGCCCGAGCACATCGGCTGTATTGCAGAAAAAGCAAAAAAAGCTGAACCAAGAAAGATTCCAACCATTGAACCATATATGCGTTTAAGTGGTTTAGAACCTGTAACTATTACCCCAGAAAGTATTTTCGTAAACATTGGTGAAAGAACAAACATTACGGGTTCTCCAAAATTTTCTAAATTAATTTTAGGTGGCGATTATGAAGCTGCTCTTGCCGTTGCCCTACAACAAGTAGAAGGTGGTGCGCAGATTATAGATGTGAATATGGA
>JAIELS010000021.1 GCA_019752795.1 Sphingobacteriaceae bacterium | reverse complement strand
GCTGCTGTGTACGACCGTTATAATTAATTCTTAAACGTTTGTTTTGGCTAAAAGTATAATTGTAACGAGCCGTTGGTGTAAGGTTAATGTAATTACGTGAAAACGCATCATTTCTAGTTACATCTAATCTTTGTTGATCAGTATTTTGAAGACCTAAACCAATTTGCCAATTGTATTTTTTCTCATTTTTATTAAAGCTAAAACCAACTGAATTAGTGTAAGTTGTATTCTCAAAGTTATTACTAAAATTAGCGTTAACTAAATCATAATTCCCAGTAAGTACATTAAAATCATAAACTGCTTTTTCTTGGTTATCAAAAGCATAACCATTTTGATAGTTCAATTCTAAATTCATAGTTTTAGATAATGGCTCTGTATAAACCAATCTTACCGTATTATTAATAGATCTAGAATCTTGATCGTTTAATTGATCTTGGTTGGTAATTCTATCTGGGAAACCAGTACTCGTTAATGTTTCTTTAATTTTGTTGTAATTATCACCATTTGTATTATTAATGCTTGTACTTACATTTAAAGATAAAGTACGACCTCTACGCTGAAATTTCTTACGTAATAACAAATTATTATTAAGAGAAGGTGTAGTTGAGTTAGTAATATAGTTTTGATTACCTTTTGTATTGTTAGTTAATACATTTCTCTCGTAGTTAGTTAAACTATTTCCATTGCTTTCTCCATACGTAAGATTTGGCTGCCATCTTAAAGAAATAGACGAGTCAATTTTAGTATCTAAAGTAGCATTAAAACGATGATTTAAACGATCCGTTGTACTATTTAAATCGCTTTTATTAGTTGTAATATCAGAACCTAATAAATTTGTAGTAAAGCTATTTTGTGTATTTAATAACGATGTTTTATTAAAGTTATAACTTGCGTTAAATGTAGTTCCGTTTTTATAAACGTTAGCATAGTTAAAACCAGCTAAGTTGGTTGTAGTAATACCTTTTTGAGGACCACCACCAAAACCAGCTCTTCCGCCACCGCCACCGCCGCCGCCAAAGTTTTGTTTGTTAACGTTATTGAATTGTCCAATTAAAGACATTTGCTCATCTTTATTAAACCTGTTTACATTCAAGTTTACATCATAGCGTTCATCAGTACCAACGCCTACAGAACTATTACCAAAAGTTCCTTTCTTTTTATCTTGTTTAGTCGTGATATTGATAATTTTTTCGCGGTTACCATCATCAACTCCAGAAAATTTAGACTGCTCAGACATATCATCGATAATTTGAATTTTATCAACCATATCAGCAGGTAAATTTCTAGTGGCTAATAAAGGGTCATTACCCATAAAATCTTTACCATCAACTCTTACTTTTTTAATAGTTTCACCTTGTGTAGTAATTGTACCATCTTTGGCTACATCTACACCTGGTAATTTTTTTAACACGTCTTCAACAACTGCATTTTCCTTTACTTTAAAAGCTCCTGCATTAAATTCTAGGGTGTCTTTTTTAACTTTTACAGGTGCAATATCACCTGTAATTACTACAGCTTTTAAATCTACACCAGTATCATCCATTAACAAATCGCCGAAATTAATACCAGGCTGTGCCGCATTTAATTCGAACTCCTTAACAATAGATCTCAATCCCAAAAATGCAAGCGTTAACTTGTATTTTCCATTTGGAAGATCGTCTATTTTGAATACTCCGTTTTGTCCTGTTAATCCAGAGCCTACAATTGCTGAATCTACGCCTACTTTCCTTACAACAGCAGTTCCATATTCAATTGCAGATTTATCCTTAGTATTTAAAGCTTTACCAGTTACAACTCCCTTTGGTGTTTGCGCACTTGCTGTAAACCCAGCAAATAAAAGAATAATAATAATTGATTTTTGTAAAAAATTCTTCATTTTGTTTTTATATAATTTTGTAAAGTTACCCTATCAGACTACGAACAGCACCAAAAGTTTGTTAATGATTGTTAAAATAAGGGTAACATTTTGAATACAACTAACTTTATCGTTACAATGCCTTCTGTTTCGATAGACACTTCAATTATCTTTTCTAAACAAAAACACTCTAATTAAACAATAAAGCAAGATTTTATTACTTGAGAAAAAAAAATTCTAGGTGTAATCTTGTAGTGTTGTTTTATACTCTTTTTTTGAAAAATAAATTAATAATGGATTAAACCTTCCTTAAACTATAGTTAGACAGGTGTAATAAGACATAGCTAAATATCCCCATAAATGCGCCTATCATGTCACATGCAAAGTCCCACCATTCTGCAGATCTATAAGTAAAAAATTTCCATTGTAACAACTCAATCCCTCCCCCAATTATAGCAGTAATAACAATTACCTTAAATATGGTTAAAGACCTAAAACGGTAACTGTGTTGAAAATTAATTTTACCAAAAAATAGTAAGACGGTTAACACATAGAAAAACCCTAGATGCACTAGCTTATCGAAGCCTTCAAAAAAGAAACCTTCCTTGCCATCGCTTTCTGGCAATTTAATATTACAAAGCACTATAATAATAACAGTCCATACAATAGACCATTTTTGGCTCCATAGTACTTTGTAATTGAGCATTAATTAAGCTCCAACTAATGCTTTATAATCGTCTGCGCTTAACAAACTATTTAATTCAGCTAGTTCTGTAATCGCAACTTTAACCATCCATCCTTTTTGGTAAGGATCAGAGTTTACTAATTCAGGATTATCATTTAAATCGCTGTTTATTTCTAAAACAGTTCCTGTTACTGGCATAAATAAATCAGAAACAGTTTTAACTGCTTCTACCGTACCAAACACATCATCTTTTGCTACTTCAGTTCCTACACTGTTGATGTCAATGTAAACAATATCGCCTAACTCACGTTGGGCAAAGTCTGTAATACCAATAGTAGCTTCGCTACCTGAAACGCTAATCCATTCGTGATCTTTAGTGTACTTTAATTCTGCTGGAAAGTTCATTGTTATAATATTAAATTAATCTTTTTTTTGTAAATTTTAGAAGTACAAAGGTAACTAATAAACGCATTATTAAAAATGGTTAATTAAGGGTTACGCGAAGACTAAATCCAAAATTGCTAAATGAGGTATTAAATGATTGTGAGGTGTATGGTTTCGTAATATTCGAATCATAAAAAATCTTAAGGTTAAAGCGTTGGTTTAAAACATAATCTACACTTGGTCTTAACGCAATATTTTTTTGTCCAGAAAAAACTTCAGCTTCTGCAATATCAGCTCTATAAATTACCGTCTTGCCATCTCTAACAGAAACATCTAATTTAAAATCCATATTATTATCCATTCTTAATTGACTGAACAAACCAAATGGAAATCTGAACTTTGTAGTACGATAACCTAAGCCAAAAACAATATTATTTTCTGACAATTGTGCCAATTGGCTATTTGATAAACTTAGTGCTAGTAACCTTGTTTTATTAATCTCAAAGTTAGCGGTCATATTATTTTTTAACCTAGTATCTACACCTATCAACGGAGCAAAACGCTCAGAAATACTCACTTGTGCAAACTGATATTGTGGCAAAAAGTTTTGATTTACATCTTTACTACTCACATATCCATTCGTTTCCTCGTATTTCAACAAGCTATTAAAACCGTTAATACTGTAAGTAGAATTATAAGAATGTTTTAAACTTAGTTCAGAGAATCGCTCTGCAAGAAATGGAATACGATTTAAACCTCCATAAGTAATTCGCCAATTAGGTAAAGGTATTTTTGGCATACTATTTAAACTTGACGAATTTGCATCTTTACCCATATATGCGGCTATAAATGAAGAGATAATCACATCTTGAGCTTGTTTGTCATAACCATCAGCAAAACCATTCACTAAGCCTATTGAGTTTGGGTTTTGAGAACCTAACCTCCTAGAAATAATCTGTCTGTTAGACATGAATTGATTAAAAAGTTGAGAAACTACACTTCCATTTTTATCTTTAAAAGCCGTACCTAGCGTGATGATAGACACACTATAATCTCCAGTAGTTGTTGGACTTAAATATTTAAAGCTACTTACACTATTGTCGTACTTAAAATTAGTAGAATAATTTAAGGTTCTATTTTTTGCAGCACTCAAGCTAATTCTTAAATCTCTAATTGGCTCAATGCTACTTGTCAATTGAAAATCTTCTCTTAGGGTATTAATGTACAATTGAGTTTGCAACTCATCTGTAGTTATCCAACCACTTCTTAAAGCTAGTTCTCTAATATCTCTTTGGCTACCTAAAACAAAGCCCAAGCCTGGGGCGCCAGTAATGTTATCTATCCCTAACAATCTGGTAGTTGGTAAATAACCTGGCAAGAAAGTGCCTTTTGCTTGCGTAAAATTAATATTAATGTTTTTTACACTCGTTAATAAATTAACCAATACATCAGAAAATTTCGTTACACTATCTGTTTTATTTAAGCTCTTTCTTACAAAACCAAATTTATTATACAAACTCGACATCGCTAATGTTGGATTTATTTGTACAATTCTTGAGTTTTGAATGGTATTTCCCAAATTGACATTAGGATCTCTTAGCGTTGATAAGGGTTCTGTTTGCCAGTTAAAATTAGTGCCATAAGTAGTGGCCAAAGTTATCCAATCTAATCCTGGAATTTTATCAATTGGCACTTTATAAGTTACATTTAAACTATGATTATAATCTGTTGTGCGACCTAATGTTTTTAAATTTTGCCAAAGTGTATCTCTTTTTAAGCCTTCAATTCTACCATCAGGTTCATCAATAATTGAGAAATTAGTAGCATCAAAATCAAGGCTTAAAGAATTAGTTAAATTCCAAGCAATACCATAAACTCTTGAGATTAAAAAGTTCTTATTAAAAGTAGTGTTAATTGGAATAGCATTATTTGGATCATTATTGCGCAAAGTGTTTTCAGCATAAAACCGATCTGCGTCAATTCTGAAATTAATTGCACTAGGCATTAAAGTAAAGTTAAAATCCTTTAGTAATTTTAAACTATTAGATTTTATAAGTTTATCAAATGGTTGATAGTTTTTAGGCGTATTAGCATAGCTATAAGCTAGAGACGCCCTATAAGTGTGCTGAAGGCTATTTTCGTTAATAAAATCTCTGTGAGAAAATTTAGTTTGAGCATAAGAGACGTTGAAATTTTCTATATCCCACAATCTTACTTTTGCAGTTTGATTGGTACGTTCCTTACGAACATTAGTAAAGTTAATGCTACTTCTTGTGGTGTAATCTTGTGCAAAATTCAATATCGAATCTCTCTGTGCTTTTGAAGATGCTTCCAAGGCATTTTTTAGTTCAATATCTGGTGTACGAGGATCGTATTGAGGCGTGAGTACTTGGGTAGAATAACTTACGTACATCGGTATTTTAATTCCACTTTTTTGAGGAAGGAATTTACCCAATTCTAAACTTGATGAAATATCAAAAAATATGTTGTCCGCTCTATTACGGTCACTCACTCTTTTTTCTAATGAACCAAAGCCAATAGTAGATTTACTTCCTGAAACATTTAAATCTGCAAAATCTGCCAACTTCGCATTCATTCTTGCTGTTGCAGCCCAACCACCACGTTCGTCAAATTCGGTTAGTCTTAATTCGTTAAACCAAACCTGTGCACTCTTTTCTAAACCATCATCACCAGCAGGGGAAGCTTGATTACGTAATGGGTTTTTTAAACCTAACATATAAACCCTAATCTTGCTCATATCTGGTTGCCCTTTTACAATAATTGTATTTTTACCATCACTGTAAGTAAAGGGAACGTTAATCGGCCATGGAGCGCCTATATTTGTAAGCGCATTATTTCTAGCTGTTTTTGCCTTTTGGAATAGCTCTAAGTTAATATCCATTTTATTTTGGTCGGGCCAAATAGCATACGGATCACTAGTACCTGGCATGGTAACTTTTAGTGGCAGATTGTATTCGTAATAATTATCTTGATTATCTGTTCCTATACGTAAGAATGCTTGTAAATCATTATCTGCTAAATTTGCTGCACCAATGCTTTCTAAGTGGATGTACATTTCTAGACGTTTATAAGATCTGAAATCATTTATTGCAGTTTTAAATGCTGCTCTGCCATAGCCATCTTTAAGATTTTTTATAATTACGGCTAATGATTGTTCATTTTGTCTGGTATCTCCTCTGTAATTGCTAAAATCTCTTTCACGCTCAATTCCTGGCGGTACAACGTAAGGAATAGGAGATCTTTTACCGTTTTCTTCAATATTTACTGTGGCAACTTCGATGGTAGAGTTATCTGGATTTGGCGCTAAAATAGATGGATCTGCAATGACTTGATTACTTTCATTTTTGGCATTATATTTACGCCATTCGCCTCTAACCAATTGTATTTTTGCAAATCTTAAAACAGCAGTATCAGCAAAATTTGTTAAAAACATGCGCATAAAACGGATAGATTTAAAATCTTGAATACCGCCTACTTTTTGTTGATACTCTGCTAAAGGAATTCGGATTTGATACCAAGTAGCACTTTGTGTTTGTCCATTTGCTAGTTTTACTTGAGAAACAACCTTATCTGTAACAAAATTTTGCCCAACAGTTAAATCTCCCGGCCTCATAGAAACTTTATATTGAAAGTATTCATCAGACTGTGTCATGTTATTATCTCTATTGATATCCTCACCATCAGGTAACGAAGTTGAAGCAGAGTTTTCTAAGCCTAACTCATCTAAAGATTGTTGAGAAGTTTTAGAGTTACCTTCGGTTCCATTATAATTCTGATATCTTTTTAAAATTCCAGCATTAGCTTGGTCTAATGCATTTCCTCTAAAATAAGTATAATCATCAGATGATGGATCATTCTCAAATGCCATAGCCGCATCTGGGTTTAATTGATTTTTAATTTGTGCAATTAACGCTGCGAATTTTAATTTTTCATTTGCATTAGATAAACCGTCCAAACCAACATCTTGTGCTCTTCTCGCTGCAGGATCATTATCAAAAGCTTGTACAACTGGTTGCAGTTTCGCTACTCTTCCCCAATTGGTTTCATCATATTTCGATGGATCTTCATTAGCTGGCAAGCCGTTTTCTAAAGATTTTCGACCATCCTTAAGAATATCTTCAGAGATATTTCCAATGTTAAAGTATAAATCTCCGCCCTGCGCTGCTGGTTTATATAAAAATGGATCTAATAACCAAAGCTCAATATATTCAATGTTTTCTCTTTCAAAATCATTTACATCAATTCTACGCATTAAACCGCCCCAACGAGATTTAGGGTTACTTAATGTTCCATTTTGGTTAAACCCTGTTGTGGTATAGTTGTAGGGACCACGTATAGAAGGGTAATAAGCAATATCTAATGTTGGTAAAACTAAAGATTGGCCAGTACTTGTCTCTTTAAATGGAAAAACTTCTTGCTCTATAATTTCTCTTACATAATGGTTAGATAATTCATTCTTGTTATTTCTCAAACTAGCTGGCAACGTAGAAGCCCCCCCTCTATTATAAAATATTGGGTCAATATTATAAAAAGCAAGCTTTGCCCGATTAAATCCGTAGGCTAAATTATCTGTAAATTGAGATTCAGGAAAAAACTGCGGTGTACCAGACAATTGCCAAGGGATTGAACTTTTAAGATCTATAATAGATCTAGAGGCCTCAAAATCATCTAAATAACTTGAGCCACCTTTATCACCTCCTGCATTAATTGCGCTCGGATGACCCGGTATAAGCTTGGCATATTCTCCAGAGAATGTGATACTAGATGGTGCCTTTGTAGAAATAAATGGAAGTTTATCAACCAACTTAGTTAAAAATCTAGATGGCGAACTATAATTTAAGTCTAAACCAAAAATTGTATTAGAAATAGGCTCTTCTTGATAATTTACTTTTTGCGTAAGTGGCTTTTCTGTTAAATTCATAAAAGTACCACCTAGAGTAAGCTTCTTATTTACATGATAATCTAATCTAGTACCAAAAAGCGTTCGTTGTTGTAGCCCGAAGGATGCGTTATCTTCTGTCGTTATTCTAATAGGCTGTCCAGAAGATAGTAAAGCCATATTTATAACTTTAACCCTCCCACCTTGGTAATCTACAGTAAAATCTGTACCCTCTTGCAAAGGAATCGTTCCAGAAAAAACTTTTACAGAACCTTCAGTAACATTAATCGCATTTAAAGAAAATTCGGACGTAATTTCTGATTGATAGGTTCCTTTAATGATATAGAGATTTTTATTACTAAAAAGCTGTTGGGCAACAACTTTTGTAGAGTCATATAATTGCGGATAAGTATATTTATCAGCTAAAGCTTGTTCAGCTGGCAAATCAAATTTATTTGCTAAATCTTTACCAAAAGGCTCGATTAATGGAAATATAATGCGCCCATTTTGTGGATCTATAGTTACGTAACCATTATTTGTATTGTTAACTAAATTACTTAATCCAGAGTTTGAAGAAGAACCAGGGAAGTTATTTTGGTTATCATACTGGCTCTGGTTGGATGTGAATGGTTTGTTTTCTGCTTCAAAATCAAAAATACCATCTGGTTTTTTTTCCTTTTGTTGATTAAGCTGATCTAAATTTGTTAAAGCAATGTATTGTTTTAAAGCCGTTTTATTACCCTCTCTAATTAAAGGCATTTCTATACCAGTTTTATCGTCGATTCTAAAAATATCCAGTTTAAAATTCTGTTTACTAATTTGATAACCTCCCATCGAATAGATGTTTTTCATCATCAGATCCCAAGTTGGCAAATTAGTTTTAATGGTTTCATTCTTTAATAATTTACTAAATAACACCTTTGGATTAGCTTGATCAAAATTAATATCAGTAGAGAATTCGCCTACTTGATATTCTACCCCGTTATAAGTATATCGATAAGAAACCGCTAAAACTTCATCTGCATTTAATGCACTATTTAAGGAAATGTAGCCCAGTTGTGGCTGAAAATTATACTCATTCTCATTCAGTTTTCTAGCGTAGGTAACTTTAGCAAAGTTATCTGTACCACCATTTGCTTGGAAATAATTAATTACATCATTAGAATTGGTTAACCTAGCATTTGGAGCACCGATTGCTAGTTTTGCTAATAAGTTGTTAGAGGGTGTTGGGAAAGTAGGATTAGTAAATGCAGATGGTAAAACCGATGCCCCTCCACTTACTTGAGCAGTATTATAAGGTTGGTTTTCGCCTAAATCTAAAAATGCCAAAACATCTCTAGAATCTTGTGTGTTACCTGTTTTATTGGTAATCCAAACCTCTATTTTTGTAATTAAAATTCCTGATAATACTGTTGGCGGATTTGCTAGTGCCCTATTATAATTATCTCTAAAATATTTTGCTAAAAAGTAATGTTTATTGGCTTCATAATCGCTACCACTAAACCGATATTCATTTTTTTGAGCTCCATTATTAAGTTGTATCTCTTTTGACTGAGATTTTTGCTGTGAAAATACCGTTGCGATATCTAATTTACCCAACTGCAGTTGCGTTTTAACCCCAAATAAAGATTGTGTACCATTAATAAGCGTGCTGTTTAACGGTAAACTAACGTTCCCTGCTTCTATTTTTTTTATGATATCATCTTCGCCGCCAGTATAATCCAGCTTAATCTGATTTTCAAAATCAAATTGGGCTTCGGTATTGTAATTCATATTAATCTTCATCTTGGTACCAATGTTACCAATTAGATCCATTTGAATACGCTGATTAAAATCAAAGTTGCTTTGTACTCTTTGGCGTTCATTAAACAAAGGGTTTTCATTTTTATTAATGCGCCCTAAAAAGGTTAATTCTGCTGTTCCTCTTGGTTGAATATCGATAGTTGTACCACCAAATATCTTCTCAAAAACTCTACTTCTAACTTCTACAGGAGGAATTATTCCAGTTTTTCTAACTTCTGCAATTTCTTTATTAGATAAAATACGCCAATTTTCTCTTTTAATATTGCTATTAACTAACCTCAAATATTGTTCGACGGTTAAATATTGTGGTGCAGAGAAAAGTCTATCGCCGATGCGCTCTGTTAAGATGTAAAGTTTATTGATTGGATCATATTCGACTTCCTTTTTTATATTGTCTGGAAGTTTAATGAAAGGATTAGCGAAAGTTCTAAAGCCTAGTTCTTTTTTTTCTTTTAAATTGAAGCTATTTTTCGCAGAATCAGGAATTATTTCTGATTTGGCTACCTGAGCAAAACTGGCGTCAACTGCAAAAATAAAAATTAAAAAAACAATTAGGATAATTTTATTTCTCAATCACGATTTAATTATAAATTCTTTAAAGCTATTTTAATCATTTGCTCAACTGTTAAATCTTGATCAGCTTTTTTAACAGCATTATCTATAGCCTTTTCTGCAACTTGCTTGCCAAACCCTAGCATAATCAATGCGGATAACGCTTCATCTTTAATCGTATTATGCAGTGGCATAGAAATTAATGAATCTGGTCCTTCTTTTTTTAATTTATCTTGTAATTCTAATACTATTCTTTGGGCAGATTTTGCCCCAATACCTTTAATTTGCTGTATTAATGCCACGTCTGCATTAATGATTGCATTTTGTATTTCTGCCGGAGTTATAGAGGAAAGCATCATTCTACACGTTGCAGCACCAATTCCTGAAACCGAAATTAAATGTAAAAATAACCTTCTTTCGCCTTCTTCTGCAAAACCATATAGCGTATGCGAATCTTCTTTAACTTGCAGCCAAGTGTAAATTTTGCATCGCTCTGCATTGCCAATTGCAGAATAAGTATTTAGCGATAT
>JAIELS010000111.1 GCA_019752795.1 Sphingobacteriaceae bacterium | reverse complement strand
AATCCATTGTCATGATGCGATGGATACCTGCAGACTTTAATAAATTAGCTACCAACTTAGCCCCTATCGCTACCCTTGGTTTATCTTTTCTATCCTGACGAGCTAAACCATAATAAGGAACAACTGCCGTAATGTAATGTGCCGATGCTCTTTTTGCTGCATCAACCATTAACAAAAGCTCCATTAAATTATCAGTAGGTTGGTTTGTTGATTGAACCAAGAAAACATCACAACCTCTAATTGATTCGTCAAAAGAAGGTTGAAACTCGCCATCGCTAAACCGACTTAAAGTAACATCTCCTAGTGGTTTGCCGTAATCTTCGGCAATTTTTTTTGCTAAATCTTTAGTACCGCTTCCGGCAAAAATTTTAACTTGGTTAAATTGCAATGGCATGATTTGGGGGTATCAATGCTGGTTAAAAAAAATCGGATTGAGGTATTACTCACAATCCGAAAAAAATTTGTTGCCCGACCAGGATTCGAACCTAGACAAACGGTACCAAAAACCGTTGTACTACCTTTATACTATCGGGCAATTTTCCACCAAAACCGTTGTTCTGAAATGGAATGCAAATTTACGCACATTTTTCAATTCTGCAAGTCCTATTTCAAAATAAATTTAAATATTTTTAAAAGCTCTTTTTAATAGCACATTAACGGTTAAAATTTGTTAAAAGAGCGTTAAATTTTATCTAAATATCAATCTTATTCATTATTTTCGGCAGCATTTTTATATGCCAAAACAATTTATTTTAACCATTTGAATAATGAACTATTTTAAAATAAACAACATTATAGGCTGGATTTCTTTCTTTGTAGCCACTACAACCTATATTTTAACTTTAGAACCTTCTGTTAGTTTTTGGGATTGTGGAGAGTTTATCGCCTCTGCATTAAAAATGCAAGTAGTGCACCAACCTGGCGCACCATTATTCTTAATGATACAACGTTTCTTCGCTATTTTTGCAATGGGCGACGTTACAAAAGTTGCTTATTTTATGAATGTTGGCTCTGCAATCGCAAGTGGTGCAACCATATTATTCTTGTTTTGGACTATAACCGCATTAGCTAAAAAAGTTCTAGTTAAAAAGAATGAAGTTATAAGCACAGCAAATATGATTACAATTATGGGTGCTGGTTTAGTTGGTGCTTTAGCTTATACTTTTTCAGATAGTTTTTGGTTTTCTGCAGTTGAATCTGAAGTTTACGCTTTATCATCATTAGCAACCGCTGTAGTATTTTGGGCAATTCTAAAATGGGAAGCCATTGCTGATGAACCTCATGCAGATAAATGGTTATTATTTATCGCCTATATTATGGGACTTTCAATTGGCATTCACATCTTAAATTTGTTAACTATTCCAGCAATTGCGTTTGTATATTACTTCAGAAAAACAGATAACCCAACAACTAAGGGTATATTCAAAACTTTTGGCATTGGTATACTTATTTTAGCTATCGTACAGTATGGTATTATACAATATCTGGTTTCATTTGGTGCTTATTTTGATCTATTTTTTGTAAATACACTAGGACTTGGTTTTGGAACTGGGGTGCTTTTCTTCATGATTTTATTAGTTACTGGATTAGTTTTAGCAATTAGATATAGTATTAAACATCAGAAAAAGATTTTAAACTTAGCGCTACTTTCTACAGTGTTAATTATTTTCGGTTACGGTTCTTTTGCCATGATTTTAATTAGAGCTCAAGCAAAACCAAACTTAAATAACAGTAACCCAGATAATGCTTTTTCATTTTTAAGCTATCTAAACCGCGAGCAATACGGAGATAGACCCCTGATAATGGGTAAAAACTATAATTCTATTCCTAAATATACTGAAGACGGAAATAATCCAATACGTATAGAAACAGGAAAAAGTTACAGGAAAGGTGTTGATAAATATGAAGTATCGGGTATAAAAACTAAAGAAGTATATGGCGAAAACGCAGGTTTCCCTGATAGTATTCGTCGTTTACAGCACGAGGTTTTATTCCCAAGAATGTATAGTGACGATGAAGGTCATATAAAATATTATAAAGATTTGATGGGCTTTAGCAATGAACATTTCCCTTCTTTCTTTGATAATTTTAGCTTTTTTGCTCGTTACCAAGTTGGACAAATGTATATGCGCTATTTCTTGTGGAATTTTGCTGGAAGACAAAATGAAGATCAAGGTCAAGGAAGCTTATACGAAGGTCAGTGGCTAAGCGGAGTAAAGGCAATTGACGCAATGCATTTAGGCGATCAAACAAACTTACCACCATCTATAACAGACAGTAATTCTTACAACCGCTATTTCTTTTTACCTTTAATACTAGGTTTAATGGGCGCTATCTGGCATTTTAGAAGAAACCAAAAGGACGCTGGAATTATTGGCCTATTATTTTTCTTTACAGGTTTAGCAATTGTACTTTATTTAAATCAAAAACCATTAGAACCAAGAGAGCGAGATTATGCTTATGTTGGCTCATTTTATGCTTTTGCCATATGGATTGGGCTAGGTGTTATTGCTATTAAAGAGTGGCTTTTTGAAAAATTAACTCCGCAAACTGCTGCAATAGGTGCAACTGTTATTGCTTTGGCTTGTGGTCCAATATTAATGGCTAGTCAAAACTGGGATGATCACGATAGATCATCTAAAATGGTAGCTCATGATATTGCAATAAGTTATTTAGAATCTTGCGCACCAAATGCAATTCTATTTACCTACGGTGATAATGATACTTATCCCCTTTGGTATGCACAAGAGGTTGAAGGTATTAGACCAGATATACGCTTAGTAAACCTAAGTCTGTTTGATACAGATTGGTATATTGACGGAATGAGAAGAAAGGTACACCAATCAGAACCACTTCCAATTACAATGAAACCATCGCAATATGTTGCTGGAGAACGTGATGTAATGTATTCTAGAGAGATGCAAATTCAAGGTTCTGTAGAATTAAAACAGATTGTAGATTTGTTGTTATCGGATGACCCAGATGATAAAGTTGGATTGATAGATGGAACAAAAACTAACTTTATCCCAACAAAAAATTTAAAGTTAACTGTAAACCCTAATGATGTAATTAGTTCTGGAACTTTACCTGCGGCTGATTTAGCTAAGATTGCGCCAGCAATGGAATGGAGATTCAATAAGGATTATGTTACTAAAGGTACATTGGCGATGTTTGATATCTTAGCACATAACAATTGGAAAAGACCAATTTATTTCTGTAGTACTGTACCGTCAGGACAATTTAATGGCTTAGATAATTATTTATATAGTGAAGGCTTAGCTTTGCGTTTATTGCCACTAAAACAAGATAGTATCACTGCAGAAAACAGAGGTGAAGATTTAATTAATTTAGATCCGATGTATAACCATGTAATGAATAAATTTAAATGGGGAAACATCAAAAATGCTTCTTATCTAGATGCTCAATCTACTGACGACATTTCTATATTTAACAGACTTTTTAACAATTTAACCACTGGCTTAATTAAACAAGGTAGAATTGAAGATGCTAAAAAAGTAATGTTGAAGTATGATGAGGTAATGCCAACAAAAATTTATGGTATACGAAATGTAATGAGTGTAGCAACCATGGCGCAAAACTTATATACATTAGGTGAAACTGAAAAGGCAACTAATTTAATTAAAAAGTATGCTGCTTATATTCAAAAAGAGATTACTTATTTAGCAGATGTTACTAAAAGCAAAAACCAACTAATTGGTGGTCAGAATGTACAAATTGCATTAGTTTACGGCTTAGAACCTATGGCTAGGGTAGCTAGCCAATATAAACAAGCCAAATTATCTGCAGACTTAGAGAAACAATACCAAAATTTATATCAAAGGTTTAGCATGTATTTTGGTCCTCAGCAATAGTTGTTGTTTATGACCATTTAAACCTTTGTTTATTATTTAACTCATAAGAAAGAATTTTTTTAAGAAAAATGAAATCTTAACATATGATAACTTTAGAATAAAACAATATAAATACTTTTACAAAAAATTAAAAATATGAAATTAAAAATCACTTCAATCTTATTACTAGCTGTTGTTGCTAGTTTTTCTTTCCTTGCATTTGCACCTAAAGCAGATATTTACACTGTTGATGTAGCAAAATCTTCAATTAATTGGGAAGGCAAAAAATTTGCAGGTTCTCATACAGGAACTGTTAATTTAACTTCAGGAACTTTAGCTTTCAATGGTAAAAAATTAGCAGAAGGCGGTTTTATCGCAAACATGACTACCATCAAAACAATGGATGGAGATAAGCCAAATGCAAATTTAGACAAACACTTAAAATCAGAAGATTTTTTTGGTATAGAAAAATTCCCAGCAGCAAATTTTGTAATTAAAAAAGTAGCTGCTAATGGTGCTAATGTAAATATTACAGGAGATTTAACTATTAAAGGTGTTACAAATTCTGTCACTTTCCCTGCAACAGTTGTATGGAATGCAGATAAAACGGTAACTGCTACTGCAGACAAAATTGTAATTGACAGAACTAAA
This sequence comes from Sphingobacteriaceae bacterium, assembly GCA_019752795.1. Classification (GTDB taxonomy): domain Bacteria; phylum Bacteroidota; class Bacteroidia; order Sphingobacteriales; family Sphingobacteriaceae; genus Pedobacter. Next base: position 6,252 of record JAIELS010000111.1, on the reverse strand, counting down.
TACGGTATCCAATTCAAGTCTAAGTCTATTTTCTCTGATATTGGAGATAATTTTATCTATGATGATTTTACTTTATCAGTAAAGTTAGTAGCTAAAAAATAATTTGTTAAAAACTTAACAAAAGGTCTGATGGAAACATTAGACCTTTTTTGTTTATAAAAAGAATTGGTATTCCGGGTTTCATTATTTATCTTTAAAGATACTAGAAAACGTTCTCAAGTATTATATAAAACACTCAATGTTAGGCAATAAAATCAATCTGTTAGTAATTGATGATGATGATATAAATATTTTCATTATAAAAAAGATTGTAGAAAAAACTGGATTGGACATTAATATGGTTTCAAAAGGAAATGGCCAACAAGCAATAGACTATATAAAAGATTCAATTGCAAATCCAGAACAGTTCCCTAATCTTATGCTTATCGACATTAATATGCCAATAATGAACGGTTGGGAATTTATAGAAGCCTATCAAATGCTAAATATTCAGCAAAGTGTAGACATGTACATTTTATCTTCTTCGGTTTACGAAAATGATATCGAAAAAACTAAAAGCTATACTTCTGTAAAGGGTTTTATTTCTAAACCACTTTCTATTGAACGTTTAAAAGAGTTAGTTAATGGAATAGGTCATTAAACAATTTTAAATCTATCTTCATCTATTTCTACAAATGCCTGCGATTTAGATTTTGAATGGTAGAATAAGCATTTCCAGTTTTCCGCAGCTGCTCTTTCACCAAATTCATCTCTTAACTCCATTGCTTTACGTCCATCAAAATCATATTTAGCAATAAACTTTCTAATCAATTCTTCTGGTTCCGGCAAAACATCGCCACCAAAAAAGACTTTATCCTCTCCATCATTAATTAAAAAAACTTGATGATATGGACAATGTGCGCCTGTTAATTCGTAACTAATCTCCTCTGTAAGCTTACCTGAACCTTCAATAAATTTAATTTGAGCATTACGTTGTAAAAATTCAAATATCTCCGTATGATATGATGATGAAGAACTAGAAAAAGCTGTTTCCCACTCTCCTCTTTGTATCACATAAGTCGCATTTGGAAAACTCAACTCCATTTTGCCATTAAAATCATGCACCATCCCACCAGAATGATCAAAATGTAGATGAGACATTAAAACTAACTCCACATCTTCTGGATTAAAACCTGCTTTTTTGATGTTCTCATGCAAATGCAGCTGTCCTTGTTCATTGCTATAGCCTAAACCAGTATCAAATAAAATTAAACTGTCATTTAGCTTCACTAAGAAAGGTTGGACATGAATGAATAATGAAGCTGGCCTATCTTTAGCGCTATGAATTGCAGGGTCAAAAGGAATAAACTTTTTAGTAATATCTACTGAGTAAGAACCTTCATGTAATGTGTAAACTTGCAAAGACATAACTATTTTTTGAAAAGAAATTAAATGATATATTTACGAACGATGATGCAAATATAGCTAACCTGATTGAAAACAATGGTTACACTAAAGCATTATTACCTATAAAAAACAATAGCAAAAAGATGGAGAAAAGGTGGGCAAAAGTAGAGCAGGGCGATGAAAACATAGCAAAAAACCTTGCCCTTGAATTAAATATAGACAAAAATTTAGCTCAAATATTGGTTCAACGTGGCATTACCAATTTTGAAGATGCCCGTTATTTTTTTAGACCAACGCTTACTCAATTACATGATCCTTTTTTAATGAAAGACATGGAATTGGCAGTGATTAGAATAACTAAAGCCCTTCAAAATCACGAAAAAATAATGGTTTATGGTGATTATGATGTAGATGGAACAACGGCGGTTGCATTAACCTATAGCTTCTTTAGTCAATTTACTAGCGAAATTATCTATTATATTCCAGACAGACACAAAGAAGGTTATGGTATTTCTACAGCGGGAATTGATTTTGCGGCTGCTAATGAATTTTCATTAATTATAGCTTTAGATTGCGGTATTCGTTCTGTTGACAAAATTGATTATGCAAAAAGTTTAGGAATAGATTTTATCATCTGCGATCATCATTTACCAGGAGAAATTTTACCTAAAGCAATTGCAGTTTTAGATCCTAAAAGAACAGATTGTGAATATCCATTTAAAGAGTTATCTGGATGCGGGATTGGGTTTAAATTAGCGCAAGCTTATTGCCAAGCAAATGATTTACCAGATGAGTTGTATGAGAAATATTTAGACTTATGCATGGTAAGCATCGCTGCCGACATTGTACCAGTTGTAGACGAAAATAGAGTGCTGGCTTATTTTGGTTTAAACAAATTAAATGAAAATCCATGCACAGGACTAAAAGCTTTAATGCTGATTTCTGGTAAAACCACAACTTACTCTATCACAGATGTAGTGTTTTTATTAGCGCCAAGAATAAATGCTGCCGGGCGAATGGGCGATGCTAAAGACGCAGTAAAAATGTTGCTGAGTGATGAAGAATCATTAGCAGATGAACACAGTACTTTTATTAATGCTCAAAATACTGACCGGAAATCGTTTGATCAAAATATAACCAAAGAGGCATTAGCGATTATACAAGAAAATGACGTACTAATTAACAGAAAAACCACCGTTGTTTACCAACAAGATTGGAATAAAGGTGTGATTGGGATTGTGGCTTCACGTTTAACTGAAACTTACTACCGACCAACAATTGTATTAACAGAATCTAATGGAAACTATACTGGTTCTGCCCGTTCTGTAGTTGGCTACGATTTGTATGAAGCGCTAGTTTCTTGTAGTCATTTATTAGAACAATTTGGTGGGCATAAATATGCTGCTGGCTTAACCATAAAACCAGAAAATTTAACCTTATTTACAGAGAAATTCGAAGAAGTAGTTGCTGCTACAATAACACCTGATTTATTAATTCCAGAAATTAAAATCGATTGTGAAATTGAGCTAAACCAAATTGACGCTAAATTTCATAGGATTTTATTGCAAATGGCACCCTTTGGACCACAACACATGGCGCCTATTTTTGTAAGTAAAGGTGTTAGTTTAATAGGCAATGCTCAAATTGTTGGTATAAATCATTTAAAATTAAGTGTAAAGCAACAAAATTCAGCTATTTTTGAGGCTATTGCTTTTGGTTTAGGAGAATTTGAAAGTATATTAGAGCCTAACAAATTATTTTCTATTTGTTATACTATTGAAGAAAACGTTTGGAAAGATAAAAAGCGTTTACAATTAAATATTAAAGGAATAAAGATTGATGAATAATTTTAAGTTGAAAACTTAAATTGTAAATCTAAAATCATAAATATAGAATGATATTAAAAGCCGAAAATCTGGTTAAAAAATATAAACAACGTATCGTTGTAAATGATGTTTCTTTTGAAGTTAGTCAAGGAGAAATTGTTGGATTACTTGGTCCAAATGGTGCTGGTAAAACAACTTCATTTTATATGATTGTTGGTTTAATTAAACCGAATGAAGGAACTATTTTTTTAGATGGAGTTGATATTACCAAAGACCCAATGTACCGAAGGGCGCAAAAAGGAATTGGTTATTTAGCTCAGGAAGCAAGTGTTTTTAGAAAATTAACTGTTGAAGATAATATCATGGCGATATTAGAGATGACTAAATTAACTAAAGAAGAAAGACACGAAAAACTAGAAGAATTGATTAACGAATTTAGCCTACATAAGGTAAGAAAAAATCGTGGCGATTTACTTTCCGGTGGCGAACGTAGAAGGACTGAAATTGCTCGTGCATTAGCCGCAAGCCCTAATTTTATACTGTTAGATGAGCCTTTTGCTGGTGTAGATCCAATTGCTGTAGAAGAGATACAAACCATTGTAGCCAAATTGAAGAAAAAAAATATTGGCATTTTAATTACAGATCATAATGTACAAGAAACACTTTCTATTACAGATAGAGCATACTTACTTTTTGAAGGGAAAATTCTAGAATCTGGTACCCCAGAGGTTCTAGCAGCCAATGAAATGGTGCGTAAAGTTTACCTTGGTTCTAACTTCGTACTGCGTAGAAAAAATTTATAATTCAATTAGATGGCTATTGTAAATTCTATTTTTGCTTGGTACATGAAAAAGCGCATTCATCAGATTGAGCTTTTTATGAAATATCCCTTAGATGTTCAAGAAGAATGGTTACATACATTAATTTCTAGTGCAGAAAATACAGAATGGGGAAAATTATACGATTATAAATCTATTCTTACTGTTAGTCAATTTAAAGACCGCGTTCCAATACAAAACTACGATACTTTAAAACCATACATTGAGCGTATGCTCAAAGGAGAGCAAAACATTTTATGGCCATCAGATATTAAGTGGTTTGCAAAATCTTCTGGTACCACAAGTGATAGAAGTAAATTTATTCCCGTTTCTGAAGAAGCTCTAGAAGAATGTCACTTTAAAGGCGGTAAGGATATGATTTCTATCTACTGCAACAATCGTCCTAATACACAAATGTTTACTGGCAAAGGTCTAGTATTAGGTGGTAGTCATCAAATTAATCAACTATGTGATGATATCCATTTTGGAGATCTTTCTGCTGTGCTGATTAAAAATTTACCAATGTGGGCAGAGTATTATAGAACTCCTGATATTTCTATTGCTTTAATGGATAATTACGAAGAAAAAATGGATAAAATGGCAGAAGCTACCATTAAAGAAAACGTAACTAACATCTCGGGTGTTCCCACCTGGACAATCGTATTAGCAAAAAAAGTATTAGAACTTACAGGAAAAAATAACCTTTTGGAAGTTTGGCCAAACTTAGAACTTTATTTTCATGGTGCTGTTAATTTTAACCCATATCGTGAGCAATTTAAAGAGCTAATCCCATCAGACAATATGTATTATTTGGAAACTTATAATGCTTCTGAAGGTTTTTTCGGCATACAAGATCAAGACAATTCTGAAGAACTTTTATTAATGTTAGATTACGGTATTTTCTATGAGTTTTTACCTTTAGAAAACCTAGAAGACGAAAATCCTATTACTTTGACATTAGATCAGGTTCAATTGTATAAAAATTATGCAATAATCATTTCTACAAATGCAGGTTTATGGAGGTATTTAATTGGCGACACCGTTCAATTTACGTCAATATCGCCTTTTCGAATTAAAATTACTGGTCGTACAAAGCACTTTATTAATGCTTTTGGCGAAGAAGTAATCATAGACAATGCAGAAAATGCATTATCAAAAGCTTGTACCGTTACTAGTGCCACAGTTAAAGATTATACGGCCTGCCCTATTTATTTTAAGGGAGAAGAAGTTGGTGGTCATGAGTGGATTATAGAGTTCGAAACACAACCTAAAGACTTTGAGCAGTTTATTGATGTAATGGACCAAACCTTACGTGAAATAAATTCTGATTATGATGCCAAACGATTTAAAGACATGGCCTTACGTAGACCAAAAGTACACAATGCGCCTAAAGACACTTTCTACAAATGGCTTAAAGCTCGTGGTAAACTTGGCGGACAGCATAAAGTACCTCGTTTAGCCAATGAAAGAAAATACGTAGATGAGATTTTGGAAATGTTAGCCTAATATTTAGGTACGTTTATTGATAGTTTACTTTTAAATATTTAAAAGATGGAAGAAAGTAAACTTAAAAGTAGTTTCAAAAAATTTACTAAAACTGCGCAACAACTGTTAACCGATAAGAACAAAACTTTATTAAAAGTTAAAGACGGTATAACTAAAGCTAGTAAAAACAAAGATAAACTTACTGCCATTTGGGATAAAATGCAATTGCTCTTTGCTTTAGCTAAAGACTACGCGAATGGTAGTTATAACGATGTTTCAAATGCATCAATAGTTGCTATTATTGGCAGTTTATTATACTTTATCTCTCCCATCGATGTCATTCCAGATTTTATTTTAGGTTTAGGGTTTTTAGATGATGCCTTTATTATCGGCTATGTATTTAATAAGGTTGCTAAGGAGTTAGATAAGTATCAAAAATGGAAAGCTAACCAAAAAGATATTATTTCTATTTAATATTTTTCGTGTTTGGATTTTATTATTTTTTGACTAAATTTAATAAGCTAATAGACAACCAAATATGAAAACAGTTCAGCAAATAATTAACACTAAACCCGTACAGATTTATAGTGTTACACCAACAACGTCTGTTTTAGATGCATTGAAAATGATGACAGAGAAAAATATCAGTGCATTAGTAATTATGGACAAGGAAAGTTTACTCGGTATATTTACTGAACGAGATTATGCTAGAAAAATAATTCTACAAGGAAAATCTT
>JAIELS010000039.1 GCA_019752795.1 Sphingobacteriaceae bacterium | reverse complement strand
ACAGCAGTTGTTCCTTATTATGGTTTAGCTCGTCAGGATAGAAAGGATAAACCAAGGGTAGCAATAGGGGCTAAGTTGGTAGCTAATTTATTAAAGTCTGCAGGTATCCATCGCATTATGACAATGGATTTACACGCAGCTCAGATACAAGGTTTCTTTGATATTCCGGTAGATCACTTAGATGGATCGGTTATTTTTGTTCCTTATATTAAAAGTTTAGGGTTAAAGAATTTAACAATAGCTTCGCCAGATATGGGCGGTTCTTACAGAGCACGTACTTTTGCAAAGTTTTTTAATGCTGAAGTTGTAATTTGTGATAAACGTAGGTTACGTGCTAACGAAATAGAATCAATGTCTATTATTGGTGATGTTACCGGACAAGATATTGTATTGATGGATGATATTTGCGATACAGCAGGAACCTTAGCTAAAGCAGCAGCTTTAATTATGGAAAATGGCGCAAATAGTGTAAGAGCAGTTTGTACGCACGCTGTTTTATCTGGCAAAGCATACGAAACGATAGAAAATTCTATGTTAGAAGAGTTAATTGTAACGGATACAATTCCTTTGAAACAAGAAAGCTCTAAAATTAGAGTATTGAGTACTGCTAGTTTATTTGCAAAAGCAATTGCCAATGTAAATGAGCACGGTTCAATAAGCGACCTTTTTAAGGTTTAATAAAAGGTAGAGGTTAAAAGGTTGAAGATTTAGTCTTACTACTTGATACTCGCTACTTCATACTAAAGAATAATTAACAATAAAATAAATATAAAATGAAAACAATCGCAATTAGCGGTTCTCCAAGAGAGAACGTAGGGAAACGCGATGCTAAAGAGCTTCGCTATGAAGGTAAAGTTCCTGCAGTATTGTATGGTGGTAAAGATCAAGTACACTTTTCTTTATTAATTACTGATTTAAAAGAAGCTATCTACACTCCAGAGGCTAACTTTGTAGAAATTGATATTAATGGTACAAAAACTAAAGCTATTATTAAAGAAGCTCAATTTCATCCATTAACAGATGTTTTAATTCACGTAGATTTTCTTCAATTATTTGATGAAAAAGAGATTGTAATGGAAATTCCAGTTAAGTTGGTAGGTACTTCTCCAGGTGTTAAAATGGGTGGTAAGTTAGTGCAAAAATTACGTAAACTACGTGTAAAATCATTGCCTAAAAACATGCCACAAGTTGTTGAAGTTAGTATTGCTAAAATGGAAGTTGGAAACTTATTCCGTGTTCGTGATTTGCAAAAAGGAGATTATACAGTTACAAATGTTCCTGAAGATACTATCGTTTCTGTAGCTATGTCTAGAGCATTAAAACAAGCTGAAACAGAAGCAGCAAAAGGTAAATAATCAATAGGATTTTAAGAATTCCTTGATTTACAAGATAAAGCGGTGAAGAAGAAATTCTTTACCGCTTTTTTGTTCTTTCAGCTTTTCGCTTTAATCTTTGGTCTTTTCGCTTTTAGCTTTTAACTTAGCAAAATGAAATATCTAATTGTTGGTTTAGGGAATATTGGACCTGAATACGCAAATACTCGACATAATATAGGTTTTAATATTGCCGACGAATTAGTAGATAGTTTAGGCGGAAATTTTGAGCTTTTACGTTTAGCCTATTATGCAGAAGTGAGTTTTAAAGGCAAGAAATTACATGTAATTAAACCAACTACATTTATGAATTTAAGTGGTAAAGCGGTTAATTATTGGATGAAAGAACTAAAAATTGCCCCAGAAAATGTTTTGGTTTTAGTTGATGATTTAGCACTGCCTTTGGGGAAATTAAGAATGAAATTGCAAGGAAGTAGCGCTGGGCATAACGGACTTAAAAGCATTGAAGAACTTTGTGGCGGACAAAATTATGCTCGTTTACGTTTTGGCATAAGTGATAATTTTAGAAAAGGACAACAAGCAGAGTATGTACTTGGTGCATTTGATAAAGATGAACTGAAAGAATTACCAACGCTAATTAATCGTGGGGTAACCATGATTAAAAGTTTTGCTACCATTGGTGCTGCTCAAACCATGACACTTTTTAACAAATAGTCTGAAATCTTTAGCTCAAACTCTAAAGGATTACTTCAAGCAATCACTATAAGTTGTGCCTATCGGGATGATTTGTTCTCCAATCCAAACTTGAGAGCGATCAAACTTGCTAATTTTACCCTTAGCAATTATAAAAGCTCTATGAGTTCTGATGAATTGTTTATTCGGCAACAGGTCCACCAACTCATTTATCGTAATACGAGAACTTAATAATTTGCCGTTGGCCAAATGAAATTGCGTATAATTTCCTGATGCTTCGATGTAAAGAATATCGCTATATAAAACTTTTACTTGCTCATAACCATCTTTTATGAAAATAAAATCAGCTTTGCTATCTGGAGCTTGATTACGCAGATCGAAAAGTTCTTTTGCTTTATTGCAAGCTTTTAAAAATCTAGAAAGTGAAAAGGGTTTTAACAAATAATCAATAGCATCTAATTCAAAACTTTGTACAGCATGCTCACTATAAGCGGTGGTAAAAATTACCATAGGAGGCTTGCTTAATGCTTTTAAGAAATCAATACCACTAATATCTGGCATTTTAATATCCAAAAAAATCAAATCCACTTTGTGTTGTTGTAGATAGGTAATGGCCTCAAAAGCATTGGTAAAGTTTGCCGATAGCTCAATAAATGGCACCTTGCTAGCGTGAGCTGCAACTATATCTAAAGCTATTGGTTCGTCATCTATTGCTATTGCAATCATTTATTTAAAAACTCTTCAATTTGTGCATATAATAATTCTTTACTACTAGGGCGGCTTGCTTTCGTTACTACAAGTTTACCCTCCTTGTCAAAGATAAAGTATTGAGGATAATATTCGGCTTTATCTTTCGCCCCCGCTAATAATTCTTTCCAGAAGGGTTCTATTGTTTTTCTGTTTTTTCTTAAGTGAAGTCCTTCCATATTATTTACCTTGATGAACTCTCTCCACGCAGCGTCCTTGTCATCCTCATCCATATCGAGATAAATATAAACCACATCCTTTCCTTTAAAATGTGCTTTTAATTCTGGAACATAGGTAAGTTCATCTTTGCATGGTCCGCACCAAGTGCCCCAAATGTCTAGATAAACTACTTTTCCTTTAAATGATTTAACTAATGCATTCATTGACTCGACCGTCTCGAAATCGGGTACAATTTTGATATTGGAATTGGTTTCATTTTCCAGTAAGATTTTGTTCAAATTGTTTGATTTTAAAACAAGATCTTGATGATAAATACTATTTGGAAACTGCTTGTCAAAAGCATTAAATAACCCTTCAAAAGGTCTTAAATCTTTATCATTATATAGATTAATCAATTGCTGGTAAGTATATTTTTCTACAATATTTAAAGGAAAATTATGACTAGCACCAATCCATCTCCAATAGTTTTTATCAAATTTCTTGACAATGATATTTGCGCTATCTAAGCTTATTCCATAATAAGGTATGGGTTGATTTGATAGAATTTTTTCCGTCTTAATTTTTACAAATGCCTTAGTTTCTAAAAACCGAATATAACTATCTACAAAAGCAAAATATTGAGGGCCAGCTGGGAAAATCTGCGGTTTTAAATCAGCTTCATTAAAAACCTGTAGAATTAAACTGTCTATTACTGGCTTGTTGGCAACTTGTGTTCTAGCAAAATCATTAATGTAATTGTAGGCTATAGATTTAAGTTCGGTAATAATTAACAGTTTATATTTAACAGGTAAAGTTGATTTATTAACGAGTTTTATCTTTTCATCACGCTGTGTAAAATATGGTTTTAATACTCGCTCTTTTAATTGTTGTAAGGGAAGTTTTGCGAATTCATTATTTCCTTCATCCTTTAAAAAAAAAGGATATTCTTCCACATCTACCTTTTGCATTAATTCATTTTCAGTTAGAGCTGTTCCGCTGGTTAAAATTAAGGTGGTATCTTTTAAGTTTGCAGTCAGATTTTTGCTAGGATTTAAAAGCAAAGTATGAAAAATTCTCTTGTAAATGAGATTGGCAAATTTTGTTTCTTTAATAGGTAAAACAACACTAAATGATCCATCTTTTGCAATAGGAATAGGAATTGAATTCTCTTTATAAAATCCGAAAACCAAAGGGATATTTATTTTTAATTCTGTTTTGCCATCATATTCTAAAACCTTTCCATTTAGTTTAAATTGCGCACCGGCTGATAGATAATAAAGCAATGTTATTACCAGAAGGATAATTTTTTTGAGATACATCTTTTACAATTGTATTGTTAAATGAATAAAAAATTCTTTTGCGCTTTCGCGGATAATCAACTCATGTTTGTTAGGGTAAAGTAGTGCTAAACGTTGTTTCACATTTTGCAAGCCAATACCACTTTTTAACTTTTCTGGGTCATTATCTGGTTTAATATAGATGCTGTTATGTACATCGAAATAAAGCGTGTTCTCTTTGGTTTGCAACGTTATTTTAATATGCGAGGGTTGTTGTAAGCTAATACCATGTTTAAACGCATTTTCTACAAAAGGAATTAACAACATTGGCGTAATTTGTAGGTTGTTCAATTGTTCATCTATCTGGGTATCAATCACAATATCTGCAGAGCGAGAAGTTCTTAGTTTTTGCAAGGCGATGTAATTTTCTAAATAATCTACATCTCTAGTTAGAGAAATTTTATCTTGTACATTTTCATGCAGCATAAACCGCATCATATCGCCTAATTTTTGTATACCTTCTCCTGTTCGTTCTGCTTTTTCTTGCAAGGCAGTTCCGTATAAAGTGTTCAAGGCATTGAATAAAAAGTGTGGATTGATCTGCGATTGTAAGAAGCTTAAACTTGCATCAGACTTTCCTAAATCTCTCTTTAAATTAAAGATTTGATTACTGTTTGCTAATCTACTTTTGTAAATATACCAAGCCAATGGCAATGTAATTATCAATTGTGTTGGAAAATGAAAACATAACACAATGGCGGCCCACTCCCCTCTAGGAGCCATTATTAGCATAATTAAACAAATTGGGATTGCCGATAAAATGCTAGCAAAAACAATTTGCCAGAAATAATGACTAAACTTTTTACCTTTTAAATAATGTTGAGGTAAATAAAGATAGATAGCGTAAACAATAATTCCTATACCAGCCAAAATAACCAGCGTCCACATTAAAATTATTTCAAATTGTGCATTAGCCGATACCCATAATAAAAGACCTACAAACCAAAATGCAAGTCCAAAACCAATGTCAATCTTAATTTGATTTTGACTGTTTTTATTTTCTGATTTCTTACCATCTTCTATTAGGTAGAATATAAATTCCTTAAGTAATACATAGCCAGAAACTGACATTACAGTCCATAAAGCAGTAGCAAAACCGTTAAAGAAAAATCGATTATATGCGGATTGAATATCTTCATATTCTGAAAATAAATCAGCACTACTATATGTTTTCGAGATACTAATTACCAAACCCATAACTATAAATAATACAAACAATAAGATGCCATTTATTGTACTTTGTTGTTTTTTAATTAAAGCAGGGATAATTAAAAAGTTGATAGATAAAAAGCTAAAATAGACAATCGAATATTGAAAAAGCTTAGGCAAAAAATAACTGTACAGATAAGAAAAAGTAATACCATTATTCTTAAACGCATAATATTCAAATGGATGTCTTCTGTCTCCAGTATTGGAAATAAGAATGATCAGGGAAATTACATACAATATTGTTGCTATCCAAAATTCTGCTCTTTGTAAATCTTTTTGTTTCATGTTCTTAATTTAATAACACAATTTTAAGAACGATAAAGCTAGCAATTAAATAAATGTGATAAACACTAGATAAAATGTGATGAATTGGAAGAGTTAATGGCTTACAAGTTAAATTTATGAGGCTGTGAGTTTAAATTTAATTTAAAAAACTAGATTTGTATACAATTAAAACTGCAATTCATAACTCATAATACATAACTCAATGATAATATACGGCATCCCCAATTGTAACACGGTTAAAAAGGCGCTCGATTGGATTAGAGCAAATGGAATTGTGTATCAATTTCACAATTTTAAAAAAGAAGGTATAAGTGCCGAAAAGTTAACAGAATGGTTTGATACTTTTGGATGGGAGCAAGTCATTAATAAGAATGGGCTAACATTTAAAAAATTAAGTAAAGAAGAGCAAGCGGAAATAAATTCGCCACAGAAAGTAATTGCTTATTTAATGCAAAACACTAGTGCAATTAAACGTCCAATTGTAGAAAAAAACGGTAAAGCAATTTTGTTAGGATTTAATGAAGATACTTATCTTAAAGAATTGTTATAATCTCATTAATTTAGAAGAAGGAACTATTAATTAATTCTAATATTCGGGTCTGGAATAGGAGGGAACATTGATTTTTCACGATTTTTTCTCCAATTTAATGTTCCAGCCTCTGGTACGTTTATTTTTGTTGGATCATTTCTGTGTTTCAAGTCTCCTAATAAATTTTCTGTAGAATTTTTAATATCTGTACGCACATCGCTTAATGCTTTTCCAAAATTGTTTATTTCTTTGTTTACAGCTTTCTTAAAAGCATACTTTTTCAGAAAGTAATAGCCAACACTTGCTCCAATTGCGATTGAAATAAACAATAAATTACTATTTAATTCTTTATTCTTTTTGCCTAGAAAAGGAATAATAAAAATATTTTTGTTTTTCATATGGTCAAAATACTTAGATGGTTAACCTTTGTAAACTACATTTTGTTTTAATTTCTGTTAAATTTTGTTAAAAAGAAGCTATTTATAACAAAACACAATAAATTTGAATATGTTGAAGAAAATATTATTGCTGCTTATTCTTGCATGCCCAATTAGTTTGTTGGCTCAAAATGCTTTAACTGGTAATATTTTTGATAACGATTTACGCTCTTTATCCATTGAAGGAGCTACAATTAAAAACTTAACTAGTAACGCAATTGCACTTACTAATAAGGATGGGCATTTCGCTATTCCTGCAAAAATCGGAGACGTTATCTCATTTGCTTATTCTGGCTACCAAACAGATACTGTTTATTTGATTAACCTTTTTCCAAAAAATATTTATTTAAGAGCTCAAGTAAATACTTTAAATACGGTAAGCATATCTGCCGCTAAGTTGTCACCGTATTTGGATTTAAAAAATCCTGATGCTAGACCTGCTAGAGAGGTTGATTATAATAAAAATAGAGGCGGCATAAGACTTACTTTGGGTTACGGTAAATTCAGAAAAGATCAAGCAAAAATTCAAGGTTTAATGGAGAACGAAAGGTTTGAGGCAGAAATAACTGAAAATTTTAACGAAGAGACCGTAAACAAAAGTGTTAAATTTGAGGGAAAAGATATTAGAGCATTTTTAGATTTATTTAGACCAACTGTAGATCAGGTCAAAGCTGAAAGACCTTTTAATTATAATTTTTATATCATTAGAGCATACCATAGTTGGACAAAATTGCCTTTAGACCAAAGAAAACTACCTCCCCTTCCAAAAATTAAAATAGAAAACAATTAAAATGATGCAGTAACAATTCTGTAAATTTATTTGTACTTTCTCTATAACATTCTAACTTTATAAAAAAAAATCAACATGCTTAAATTTATAAAAAAACCTTTATTAGGTGTCTTTTTAATTGGTATTTGCAGTTTTACTAGCTATGCTCAGCAAACCGCAGCGCCTACAACGAACTATAGTCCGGCTGAAGCTTTTGGTCCGCTGTTCTATACACAAAATGGTAATGAATTTAGATCTGCTAATGGAGCGCCAGGCGCTAAATATTGGCAAAACAGAGTGGATTATAATATTACTGCTAACTTAGATACCGCTACAAATAGAATTACTGGTACTGTAACTTTAACTTATAAGAATAATAGTCCAGATAAATTACCTTATTTGTGGTTGCAATTAGATCAAAACTCTTTTAAAGAAGGTTCTAGGGGAGCTGCAGTTACTCCAGCTCGTAGTCGTTATGGTGCCCAAGGTCAAAAATTTGATGGTGGTTACAAAATTGAAAATGTAAGTGTGTCACAAAAAGGAATAGCTGTTAAATCTAGTACTATTATTGAAGATACACGTATGCAAATTCGTTTAGATCAGCCGATGACAGCTAATGGAGATATCGCAGTAATTAAAATGAATTACTCTTATATTATTCCTAAAGCTGGCTCTGATAGAACTGGTATTCAACCTACTAAAAATGGTGATATTTATGCTGTAGCACAATGGTTCCCTAGAATGAGTGTGTACGATGATGTTACAGGTTGGAATACATTGCCTTATTGGGGTGGTGGTGAGTTTTATTGCGAATTTGGTGATATTACTTATTCGATTACAGCTCCAGCAAACCATATTGTAATGGGTTCTGGAGAATTATTAAACCCACAAGAGGTATTTACTGCAGAACAATTGAAAAGATGGAATGCTGCAAAATTGAGTGATGCAACTGTACATATTCGTTCAGAATCGGAAGTAAATGATCCTAAATCTCGTCCAGCAGGTTCTAAATTAACCTGGAAGTTTAAAATGACAAATACGCGTGATGCAGCTTGGGGTTCATCAAGATCTTTTGTTTTAGATGCGGCTCGTATCAATTTACCGAGTGGTAAAAAATCTTTAGCTGTTTCTGCACATCCAGTAGAAAGTAACGGAATGAACGCTTACGGACGTGGTGTAGAGTATGTAAAAGCTTCAATTGAGCATTATTCTAAAATGTGGTTTGAGTATCCTTACCCAATGGCTGTAAATGTTGCTTCTAACGTTGGTGGAATGGAATATCCTGGTATTGTATTTTGTGGTTGGACAGCTAAAGGTGGTTCTGTTTGGGGAGTAATTGACCATGAGTTTGGACATACTTGGTTCCCAATGATTGTTGGCTCTAACGAACGTAAATACGGTTGGATGGATGAAGGTTTCAATACTTTTATCAATGATATTTCTACAGCAGAATTTAACAAGGGAGAATATAAACCAAAGCGCCCTACAAATATGAATGCTATTGGTAAATCTTCTATTGGAAATCCGGCAACAGAAAACATCATGTTAATGCCTGATGGAATGGCCGAACGCAATATTGGCATAAATTTATATAGTAAACCAGGTTGGGGTTTAAATATTTTAAGGGATCAAATTTTAGGAAAAGATCGCTTTGATTATGCATTCAGACAATACATTAAAAATTGGGCATACAAACACCCAACTCCATTCGACTTTTTCCGTTCGATGGAAAATGGAGCAGGAGAAGATTTAGCTTGGTTTTGGAGAAGTTGGTTCTTAAATAACTGGAAAAATGATCAAGCAATTGGTGAGGTAAAAGAAGTGATGAAAGATGGTGTTTTAACTGGATATACAATACAAGTTAAAAATTTAGAAAAAATGCCAATGCCAATTATTTTACAAGTTAAATTAAAAAGCGGAAAAACTGAGATAGTTAAAGTTCCTGTAGATGTATGGATGAAAAACACAAGTTGGTTAGTTCGTTTCCCTACAACAGAACAAATAGTAGAGGTAAATTTAGATCCTGAAAAAGTATTGCCAGACGGTAATCCTGATAATAACAAGTGGGCGGCAGATGGTGCTGCAACAAGTGCAACACCTCCAGCTAATTTAGACCCGTTTTTAGGAAGTTATTCTAATCCTGAAGCTCCGATTAAAATAGTTATAGCAAAAGCAAATGGAGGCTTAACTGCACAAATTGGCGCACAACCAGCATTTGTTTTGAAATTTGTTAGTGGAAACAAGTTTGTTTACGAGCAGGCAAATTTAGAATTTGATTTTAATACGGCTAAAAATGAAATGGTTTTCGCTCCTCCAGGGCAAGAATTTGTTTTTACAAAAAATAAGAAATAGATTTAATTAAAATTCTTATCAATTAAGGCATAAATCTGATATTAGATTTATGCCTTTTTTTATTCAATAAATTATAATTTAATATCTTTATCATTAATGACAAAAAGTAAAACCCCTACATTTAAAAAGAAACCTTTATCCAAGCGAATCGGACTAATTGTCGGCAAAATTCTACTTTGGTTTGTGGTTTTTACTATCGTATGGGTTTTAGCTTATCGGTTTATCAATCCACCAATTACCTTGCTAATGCTACAACGCAGTGCAAAAGTTGAACGTAAATGGGTGAAATTTGAAAATATATCCGATAATATGAAACGTGCTGCGGTGTCTGCAGAAGATCAATTATTTTTAAAGCACATAGGTTTTGATGTAAAGGCTATTGAAAAAGCTTTTGAGAATAATGCAAAAGGTAAAAAGATAAAAGGAGGAAGTACCATATCTCAGCAAACTGCCAAAAATGTATTTCTATGGCCAGGAAGATCTTACATTAGAAAAGCTTTTGAGGCCTATTTTACATTGTTAATAGAAGTACTGTGGAGTAAAGAACGTATACTTGAAGTTTACCTAAATGTTATAGAAATGGGCGATGGTATTTATGGAGCCGAAGCAGCTGCGCAAACTTACTATGGTAAATCTTGTAGTAATTTAACTAGAGCACAAGCAGCATTAATTGTGGCTTGTTTTCCAAACCCGATTCGTTGGACACCCAAAAGACCTACTGCATATATTAAGAAACGCCAATATTTAATTATGAGAAATATGAGAAGACTTGGACCGCTTGATTTCTAGAATCTTTATTAATCGTGGTCATTATTCCATTTTACTTTAATTCCTCCCTTACCGTCATCAATAGCTTTTAAATGTAAAACTATGCCTTTCATTCTGGCAAGTTCTAATTCTTCTTTATCAATAATTCCTCTATTTTTTCTAGGATTTCTTAAAGGAATATCCATCGCAATGTCGGTGCCATTAGTTAATCCATAAATACCTT
>JAIELS010000190.1 GCA_019752795.1 Sphingobacteriaceae bacterium | reverse complement strand
TTAGTTCAGTGCCTTTAACCATCAATTCAACTATTTCATTTTTTGCATAACTATCTTTTGCAGCACTTATTTCAAGCTTACCAGCAACTTTTTCAACAGCTTTAGGTTTAACTCCCCCATCTATTTGAGTTGCTACAACAGCTATATCATAAGCATCAATCAAGTTATTGGTGTTCATATCTCCTTTACTAATATAACCTTCAAAATCAGCATCACCTTTTTTCAATCCGTTATAATTGGTATAAGAGGTTAAATCATTGCGATCAATTTTTTTGTCGTTATTAATATCGCCTGGTAAATAACTTTCTGTTCCAGGCACTTTAAATACATATAATTCTCTACCAGAGCCATAATCTCCAACAGCAGAAGTTACTGACAATTTAATGTAACGTGCGGATGGATTATTCTTAAAGTCAAATGTTTTAATTTTATCGTTTCTTTCCCAAGTAAATGCACCAGCTTCTGTCCAGCTCTGTTTGTTATTGCTATAAAAAACCGTTGCTGCTAATATTATCCCATTTCCTCTTCCACTTCGAGGTAAATAATTAAATTGAGCTAATTGGTTAATAGACTTTAAATCTATCACCAAATCAAATGGAACTGCTTTTGCACCATAAACCGTATGCCACATCGTAGCTTCATCAAAATCAAACAATTGACCTAATCCTTCTCCGTCTTGGTTTTCAACACTAGTTTCTGCAGTAATATTTTTAATGGCAAACTCTAAAGGGTTATTCTTTGTCCTTGCAGAAAAATTAGCCCATGCAGAATTACCTTCTTTGTTTACAGCTCTTATTTTAAAGTTATAATCAGTTTCTGGGTTTAATCCATCAAAAATTAACGTCGTATCTTTAATTGTACTGTATAACATGTTGTTAAACTCAATTTCATAAAAATCTGCATTGTTACTTTTTTTCCAAGATGGTTTTAAGCTAAATGCTTCTCTATTTAAGGCTTTTACTTCAGCATTTTTAGGAGCGCTTAAAACACCAATTGATAAACGATTTTTATCTGAAGGTGCAAATTTGAAACCATTAATTGTTAGAAAAATTGAATTAGCAGTTACATCTGTTGCTTCTAGCTTAATTAATACTTGAGGGTTTTTAACAATTGCTACTTTTTCAAATTCACTGCCTTTAGTCGCAAAATTATTTAAACTTGGTTTGGCTTCATAGAAATAAACATTTGTTCTTTTAGCAAATTCAAATTTAGATTTTACTTCAATTAGGGAGATTATTTTTTTCCCAATTTTAGCATTAATATTTAACGGTTTCTGTGTTACATTAACTTTAAATACTGTTGATTTATTTTTAACAAAACCATCAAAACTTCCTTTTGTAGCTTGCACTTCTATATTTACAGCATTTTTATCATTTACACTAGATTTTATATTCGTAGTTACACCTTTACCTAATTTATAGGCTTCAGTTTCCCCATCATCATCGTATTCCGTAAATTCACTTTTACTGAATGGATAAATTTCGTATATCCTTTCTCCTTTGTTAATTTCCGAAACATTATTATTAGCATTTACCATCGGTATAATTGCACCATTTTTTATAAATACAGGCAATTTCCAAATTGGCACATCAAAATTATTTATAATACGACCACCTTTATATTTATCACCAGAAAAATAATCAATCCAATCGCCTTCAGGCAAGTAAATGCCATTTCGGATATCGTTACCATCTTTATCAATCCTAGTAGCCTCATAAACTGGAGCAACTAAAAAATTTGGTCCATATAAATACTGATATTGTGTGGCTTTACCAAAGGTGAAATTAGAAGGATAACTTAAAAACATCGCCCTCATTATCGGCAATCCATTTATAGCTTCTTTTGCTATACTGTAACTATAAGATATTAATTCTGATTTAAGCTTTAGGTAGTTTCTATTTATTGAGGTAATTGGTTCTCCCAATGCTTGTGGATACTTTTCATTAGCTCCCCACCCATCCATATTTAGCTGCATTGGAGTAAAAGTTTTCCATTGAAAATCTCTTGTGTTTACTACATTATTTTTACCTCCAAAGATCCCATCCATATCTGATGTGATATTCGGTTGTCCAGATAATCCAGAGCCTAAATAAGTGGGAATATGAAAACGAATATATTCCCAATTACCGCCAGTTTGATCTCCAGACCAAATAGTAGCATATCTTTGTGTACCCGCCCATCCATCTAAAGAGATAATAAAAGGTCGACTATTGTTGCCATAATAAGACATCATTTGACTTGCACCACTTACTCCATTTAAGCCAAAAGAATAACCTGCACCTACCCAAGCAACATCAGTTTTTAAAACTCTAACGCCAGCATCCCTAACTTCCTTAACAATATCTCTTTGTAACAAGGGAGAAATCTCTGGCTTTGGAAAAAGATCAGACTGTGTCCATAAACCTATTTGAACGCCATTTTTATGCGCATAATCTCCTAAGTTTTTAAGATTTTGAATATTTCCATCTAAACTTTCTGTTTGCCCATAACCTGCTCCATAACCATCATTTGGGAGGATCCAGCCGAAAGGCATATCATTATTTTTATACCGATCTATTACCGCACGTGCAGAAAACTGATAACTATTTTTTTCGCCGTTTAAACTTTCTTTAACACCTCCATTGTCCTTTTGGCTTTCTTTATATCGCTTGCCATCTTCGAATAAAATTCCTTTTTCATCTGGCGTCCAATAATCTCGATTATAAGCATTTAAGTGACCTTGATAAAAACCAAATTTTGGTAATAAAACAGGATTTCCGGTTAACTGATAAAAATCATTAAGTAAGTTTATTGGTTTGTCATTAACCATCAAAAAGGCGTCTAGGTAACTCGTCTGATGGTAAAGTTTTACCAATCCCTTTTCGGTAGCACCAAAATCATATTTACCTTTTTTAAAAGTATAAAACATCATTCCAAAACCCTTGGTTGACCAGAAATAAGGGTTTGGAGAAGCTACGCCTCCATCTGTCCAGCTATTTTGATTTTCTATTGCAATAATTTTTCCTTTATGTGAGAAACGACCATTTTGAACACCGCCACCATAAAAATACTCGTTGTCATTTTCTCTTAAGGAAAGTATAACTTTATTGTTTTCAAATGAAACAGGCTTTAAAAAATCAATAGTCACCAAATTAGTAGTCTTATTCAAAACCCTAATTATTGTGGTTTTTTTATCAATAAGAATAGCGATTTTTGATGTTGAAATGATCAATTGATTATCGTCTTCAATTAAGCTCAAATTATTAACTGTTTTACGAGGATTATTTACCAAGATTTGTGCTAATGGCTTCGCTTCTGGCTCTCTAATTATGCCACCATTATTATCTTGAAAAATCCTGAAGATATTTTCTCCATAAAAATCGAAACTTAATCTATTTTTATCATTAAACAGAACTTCATAAGTGGTTGAATTAATCTTCTTCGCACTAAGAACTTTAATATTTGTAGGGTTAATATCTTGATTTTTCTGAGTTGTTTGAGCTGAGCTATTTACGGTAAATAGTAATACTATTAGAAGTAAAAAACTGATTCGATAAAAATTTGAAAACTTATATTTTAACATCATATAAAAAATATTTCTTTGATAGTAAAAATAAGAAACAATATTTAAAAACACTCGATTAAGCTTTAAATCGTGCTAAAATGATGCTTAACTTAAATATAACAGAAACATAAAATTAAGTTGACATCAATATAGATGGCTTTACTCTATTTTAGTAAAAAAATAAATTTTATGAATACCTCAATTTTAGAAATTACAGCAGAAAGTTATTGCATTAAACTAAGTAAATCTTCTAACAGTTTAGCTTTAGTAAGAAAATTAATTAATTTTCTTGAAGCTGAAAATTCAAGTAAAATTTTTGAGAATCAAGACACCGACATCATTAGCAGATATCATGATAATTACGAAGGAGATTTTGATAGATTAGATGATAAATAATTAGCTAATTAGTTAAGTTAATCAATTAGCTAATTATTATATTAACGACTATAACGAACTTGTTGTTTGTCCATCATTCCCATTTGATCTTTCATTTGTTTAATCTGATCAGCAAGTAATTTATTCTTATCAGCTTTTTTAGCTTCAGAAAGATACATCGTTGCTTCACGCTTGTTTCTTTTTCCCATGGCAATACCGGCTAAACTTAATTTAGCTAACGCAATATTATGATCCATGTGTAAACCAAAGCTTAGCGCTTGTTTAAAATATTTTTCAGATTTCATCGGTGATTTTCTCGATTCGATTAAGCCAATTAGCAAATTATAATAGCCGTACTGAACTCTGTTTAATTCTTTTTCGTAATTTTTTATTCTGCCTAAAAAGTACGCTGCTTTATCCATATTATCTTTACGTAAATACCACTGTGCAATTAGCATATTTTCGTGATAATAATAAGTTACAAAAATTAGGATACTTAAGAATATAACAAGTATACCCCAACCCCAAAAACCGAAGAAGATTAGTGCTGCTGCAGCACCTACAAAAGCAAAACCTATGATAAGTCGTATTAAATTTGGCATAATTTTTTAATATTTGTGCAAATATCGTGTTTATATACCAAAAAATAGATTTATAATTTATAATTTCAACTTAAATTAAATGTATTTTTATTTAGAGCTAATTAAACTTGATGCGCTATCTTTGGTCTAAATTCAAAAAATAATATAAAATGAAAAATATACTTACTGGATTAATTATATTGTTTGCTATAAGTGCAAACGCTCAAAGCTTTAACAAAAAAATGGAAGATCCGAATAGACACAAAGAAGTAATGATCAATAAATGCAGCAGAGAAGCTATTACTTCTTTTGCAGAATTCAAGGAAAGTTACGATCCGAATTATAATTCTTATGTACCAGACTCTACTACTTTGGATATGTTATCAAAATCCTTAAAAGATAAAAAAATAACTATAGTTTTAGGAACTTGGTGTGGTGATAGTAAATTTCAAGTCCCACATTTTTTAAAAATTATGGATGCTTTAAAAATAAAGGAAGATCAAATTACTTTTATTGGCGTTGATGGATTAAAACATGCAGAAAATGGAATATTAGATAATTTGAAAATTACGAATGTACCAACATTTATATTTTCAGATAAAAATGAAAAAGAATTTGCTCGTATCACCGAAAGACCAACTGAAACACTAGAAAAAGACATGATTAAACTTCTAGCCGTAAAGAATAAATAATGCCAACTCTAGAACCATCATGGTTAAGAGTTTTGAGCGATGAGCTCGAAAAACCTTATTTTAAAGAATTAAAATCCTTTTTGCTTAATGAACAGCAGAAAGGATTTATTGTTTTCCCTAAAAACGAAGATATTTTTAATGCCTTTAATTACACTCCTTTTGATCAGGTTAAAGTTGTAATTATAGGGCAAGACCCCTATCACGGACAAGGCCAAGCTCATGGTTTATCCTTCTCAGTTCAAAAAGGAATTACTCCTCCTCCTTCTTTAAAGAACATATATAAAGAATTAGCAAACGATATCCAAGATTTTCAAATCCCTAATCATGGTGATTTAACAAGCTGGGCTAAGCAAGGAGTTTTATTACTAAACGCTACTTTAACGGTTAATGCACACGAGCCTGGCTCACATCAAAAACGTGGATGGGAAAAATTTACAGACCATGTTATTAGTGAAATTTCTGGAAAAAAGACTGGTGTGATATTTTTACTATGGGGCAAATTTGCACAACAAAAAGAAGAATTAATTGATACGACTAAACATCATGTGCTTAAAGCTGCTCATCCTTCTCCCTTTTCTGCTTATAACGGTTTTTTAGGCTCTAAACCTTTTTCAAAAACTAATGATATTTTGAAAAAACAAGGTTTATCGCCTATCAATTGGCAGATAGAATAGCAAGTTTACCATCTAAGAAATCTAAGTACATCTTAGCTTTCCTTAAAATCAAGGAATATTTTAATATTTATTTTATATATTAGTAACATCCCTATTGATCATTTAAGCTTAAAAAAATGATTAATAAAACGTATTTAAATAATTTAGAATATCAAGTCACAGGTGCATGTATAGACGTACATAAAGTACTTGGTCCTGGTTTGCTGGAAAGCATTTATCATAAATGTTTAATTAGAGAACTTCAATCAAAAAGCATCAATTTTATTTCCGAGAAAACAATTAAAATTCATTACAAGGACATTATTTTAGATACTGATCTTCGTGCAGACTTATTTATTGAAAACTGTATGGTATTGGAATTGAAGTCAGTAGAAAAGCTTTTACCAATTCATGAGGCCCAAATCTTGACTTACATGAAAATATTAAACGCTCCAGTTGGGTTATTAATAAATTTTAACAGTACAAATATTATTCAAAATGGCAAAAAACCTTTTGTTAATACGTACTATAATTTACTAAATGATTAAAACTTAGATTATCTTAGTTTTCTTAGATGTTAGGAATTTAATAGGCTAAAGGTACAATCGGTTCTTTTTTAGTTGTAGACATAATCATCATGGTTTGGAAAGTTTTAACCACTGAGATTTTACTGATTTTATCCATAATTAAGCGCTCATAGGCTTTAATGTCATTTACATAAACTTTTAATAAAAAATCTGCCTGACCAGTTACGTGATGACATTCTGTAATCTCTTTAATTTGATTAACTTCATCTAAAAAGATTTGTATAGTATTATTTTTATGAAAATCTAGTTGAACCTGAATAAAGGTTTTAATACCTAAACCTAATTTTTCCTCATCTACTAATGCATGATAACTCTTAATGTAACCAGACATTTCAAGTTTACGCACTCTTTCTAATGTTGGAGCAGGAGAAAGACCAATTTCTTGCGATAAAAGTAAATTGGTAATTCTACCATTTTCTTGTAAAAGTTTAAGAATTTTAAAATCGATTTTATCTAATTCAGCTGCCATAATTTTGAGTTGATTATAATCAAAGATAAAATACAAATAGTTATAAGCCAAATATTATTCTACAAAATAGAGAAAAAAATACTTTTTATTTTATAAAATATATTTTAGATTTGTCTAAATTAAATATTAGACTAATATAAATGCAATCTTATACAGAAGAGAATTATTTAAAAATCATTTTCCATCTTTCGCAAAATAGCAACCCAGTACAAACAAATGCTATTGCAGAAAAAATACAAACTAAAGCTGCATCAGTTACAGATATGCTTAAAAAGTTAGCGGATAAAGAATTGGTAAACTATGTGAAGTATCAAGGTGTAACTTTAACAGAAAAGGGAAAATTAACTGCAATTAATATTGTTAGAAAGCATCGTCTTTGGGAAGTTTTTTTAGTTGAAAAATTAAATTTTAAGTGGGACGAAGTTCATGAAGTAGCAGAAGAACTAGAACATATTAAATCAACTTTATTGGTAGAGCGCTTAGATGAGTTTTTAGAATTCCCAAAAGTAGATCCGCATGGAGACCCAATTCCAGATCAATATGGAAACTTTGCAGACCTATCATTCATTAAACTAAGTAAACTCAAAGCAAATGAGAAAGGAACTATTACTGGGGTAAGTGAACACTCCTCTCCTTTTTTAAAACATTTGGAGAAACTAGGATTAACACTAGGCAAGAAAATAGAAATATCAGAAATTATAGATTTTGATGGTTCAGTTGAGCTATTAATTGACAACAATAAAATAAACATTAGTAGAGAAGTTGCCAAACACATTCTAATCAGCAAGTAATTATGAAGGATAAACAATCTTTAAGCGAGGTACACCAAAGTGTTGCAACTGATAAGCGCAAAGGCTGGAAAAAAATTTTGGCATTTATTGGTCCTGCCTATTTAGTTAGTGTTGGCTATATGGATCCAGGAAATTGGGCAACAGATATTGCTGGTGGTAGTAAATTTGGGTATTCGTTAATTTGGATATTATTAATGTCTAATTTAATTGCGCTCTTACTACAATCCTTAAGTGCCAGATTAGGCATTGTTAGAGGATTAGATTTGGCCCAAGCTTCAAGAAATGCATATCCAAAATGGGTTAATTTTCCGCTGTTCATCTTAGCGCAAACTGCAATTATTGCATGTGATTTAGCTGAAATTATTGGTATGGCAATTGGTTTAAATCTCTTATTTGATTTACCATTAATTTGGGGTGTTTCTGTCACCATATTAGACACTGTCATTTTGCTCTTTCTTTTAAACAAAGGAATGCGAAAAATGGAAGCCTTTATTGTTACCATGGTTTTTATTGTTGGCTTATCATTTTTAATTGAAATGTTTATTGTAGAGCCATCATTAAAATCAATTATAAAAGGTTTTGAACCCTCTATGCTTTCTGGAGACGCTTTATACATCGCAATTGGTATCATCGGCGCCACCGTTATGCCACACAATCTATATCTTCATTCTTCTTTAGTACAAACAAGAAAATTTGAAAGAGACAATAAGGGAATTAAGGAAGCCATAAAATTTAATTTTATTGATACTGCAATAGCCTTAAACCTTGCATTTTTTGTAAACGCAGCAATCTTAATTCTTGCTGCAGCAGCGTTTTTTACCAATGGTTTTCACGAAGTTGCCGAAATTCAGGATGCACATCTTTTATTAAGCAACATATTCGGACCAATAGCTCCAGCGCTATTTGCAATTGCCTTAATTGCAGCTGGGCAAAGTTCTACAGTTACCGGAACTTTAGCTGGTCAAATAATTATGGAAGGGCATCTTAATTTAAGAATTCAACCTTGGTTAAGACGACTAATTACACGTCTATTGGCAATTTTACCTGCATTTTTCACTATCTTATATTTTGGAGAAAATGCGCTTGGCGGTTTATTAATTTTAAGCCAAGTCGTATTAAGTTTACAATTAGGTTTTGCAATTATTCCATTAATTCATCTTACTTCTGATAAAAAAGAGATGAAAGATTTTACCATTAAAACTTGGGTAAAAGTATTAGCATGGATGAGTGCTGTAGTAATTGTTAGCTTAAATATTAAACTGGTTATAGAAGAAATTACGGGCTGGATTGCAGAAGCTAATGGTTGGTATATCTATGTAATAGTTATCCCAATGGCAATTCTCATTGGTTTATTGTTAGTCTACATCTTTT
The DNA here is from genome assembly GCA_019752795.1 of Sphingobacteriaceae bacterium. Classification (GTDB taxonomy): domain Bacteria; phylum Bacteroidota; class Bacteroidia; order Sphingobacteriales; family Sphingobacteriaceae; genus Pedobacter. The sequence goes on along the minus strand of JAIELS010000190.1, from coordinate 1,809 downwards.
TATATCCTTTGATAAGTAAAAAACAAAGAATTGGAAACGTACCACATGGCAATGCCTTAGCCATAGAAAACGTAGAGAAAATAAATTATCAGAAAATTGGCATCACTATAGACTTCTCTGCAAACGATAGAAATACAATTCGACATGCTTTAATTCAAGGTGGAAAAGGTGCCCAATATTATTTAATACATGTGGTTGAAACAGCAGCTGCTCGATATCATGGTCAAAAAACAATGGATCATGAAACACAAACAGATACTGAAAATCTTGAAAAATACAAATTGAATTTAGCTGAACTTGGCTATACGTCTAGTGTTCATATTGGGTTTGGAGGAACAGCCAAAGCAATTGCAGAAATTACTAATCAAAATGAAATAGAACTCTTAGTAATGGGAGCACATGGACATAAAGGTCTAAAAGATTTGATTTTTGGCACTACAGTGGATTCTGTTAGACATAAAGTAACTATACCCGTTTTAATTGTTAGATAGCATGAAAAAGATTTTACCCTTAATTTTGCTTGCAATTATAGGACAGGGTGATGTTTTTTCTCAAACTCCCAAAAAATATAATTTATTTAATCCTATACCGAAGGATAAAATAAGACAAATGAGTAACGATAGGCCTGATGTTACTGAAAGTCCAAAATCAGTTGATGCTGGACACTTTCAAATTGAAACTGATCTATTTAAGACATCTAAAAATAAAACTAACGGTATTACAGCTACAGAGAACAACTACAATTTAGCAAACCTAAAAATGGGTTTAACAAACAACTTAGATTTACAATTGGTAGTTGGAAGTTTAACAAACACCTATGAAAAGTACCAAAACAGCAATAAATTAAACAGCAAAACTGGTTTTGGAGATTTAACACTAAGATTAAAATACAATTTATGGGGCAATGATGGAGGTAAAACTGCTTTTGCTATAATGCCTTACATCAATTTCCCTACAAGTGCAGACAATAATTATACCGAGCCTGGAATTGTATTTCCATTCAGTGTTGATTTAGGTAATAAATTTAATTTCGGAACTCAAGTACAATTTGATTGGTTAAAATCTCCATTTAAATCTGGCTATCACGGAAGCATTTTACAATCCGTTGTGGTTTGTAAAGAACTTACAAAATCTTTAGAAACTTTCGTAGAAAGTTATTACACACACGATTTTGAGGCTAAAGAAACTCAAGTTTCCATTAATGGAGGAATTGGATATATGGTTACTGATAATATGAAATTTGACATTGGTTTTAACCTTGGATTAACCAAAAACACAGATAAAGTTTATTTTATCGGCTTTTCTTTCAGATATTAGCATAATATTATGAAGAACGACATCCAAATTAAAAACAAAAGAGCTTATTTCGACTACCATATTTTAGAGAGTTTTGTTGCTGGTATTGCTTTACTTGGTACTGAAATTAAGTCAATCAGACAAGGAAAAGCTAATATGACCGATGCTTTTTGTATGTTTATTGGCAATAATCTATACGTAAGAAATCTCCATATTTCAGAATATAGCCACAGTTCATTTCGTTTACATGATATCAAAAGAGATAGAGCTTTATTGCTTCACAAAAAAGAGTTGAAAAAGCTAAAAGTAAAAGGAGAAGAAAAAGGTTTTACGATAGTTCCTTTAAGAATTTTTACCAATGAAAGAGGTTATGCAAAAATAGAAATTGCTTTAGCACAAGGTAAAAAAGAGTTCGATAAAAGAGACAGCATTAAGGAGCGTGAAGGTAAGCGTGAGATGGATAGAGCAATGAAGATATAGTTCATTAGTGTCATTGATGAGTGGCACAAATTC
>JAIELS010000012.1 GCA_019752795.1 Sphingobacteriaceae bacterium | reverse complement strand
CCTAAAGGGGAACTGGAAGCTTCAAATAATTAATTTTACAATTTAATTTACCATTTAGGGGATAAAGAGGTATGATATCAACTACTATAGATCAAGAAATAAAACAAGCCATGTTGGCTAAAGATCAAGCAAAACTTAGAGGTTTAAGAGCAATTAAGGCTGCTTTATTATTAGCTAAAACAGAAAAAGGTAATACTGATGAAATTACTGAAGATGCAGAAATTAAAATTTTACAACGTTTGGTAAAACAACGTAAAGAATCTGCAGCTATTTACAAAGAACAAGGTCGTGAAGATTTATTTAGTGTTGAGCAAGAAGAAATAGATGTAATTAGTCAATTTTTACCTCAACAGTTAGGTCAGGCTGAAATAGAAAAAGTTATTGCTAGAATTATTTCAGAAACAGGAGCTACTTCTGTTAAAGAAATGGGTAAAATAATGGGGCTTGCAAATAAAGAATTGGCTGGTAAAGCCGATGGTAAATTAATAGGCGAGCTTGTAAAAGCACAATTAGCGTAAATTTAAATTTGGTTTATTTTTAAAAATAATAAGATTATTTGCCATATTTTAATTTTACTCTATTAACTTAGTAGCATACTACATCATAATACCATTATATGAAATACGAAGTAATTGAAGAAGAGGGGTTTAAATTTATCGAAGCAGGTGAAGGCGAAACGTTAGTATTACTTCATGGGCTAATGGGAGAGTTAAGTAATTGGGAGCCTGCAATAGATCACTTTAAAAAAAGCTACCATGTTGTAGTCCCGATATTGCCTATATATGAACTTCCAATTTTAACTTTAGGCGTAAAAAGCTTATCAAAATATGTACACCGTTTCCTTAAATTTAAGAAACTTAATCAGGTTGTTTTAATAGGAAATTCTTTAGGTGGTCATGTTGGTTTAGTATTTACTGTATCACATCAAGAGTTTGTAAAAGCACTAGTTTTAACAGGTAGTTCTGGTTTGTATGAAAATGCTTTTGGTGGTTCTTTTCCAAGAAGAGAGAGTTATGATTACATTAAAGAAAAGGTAGAATTTACTTTTTATGATCCGGCAACAGCAACTAAAGAATTGGTAGATGAGGTCTTTAAATCAGTAAATGATAGATCTAGAGTAATACGTATTTTGGCTTTAGCAAAATCAGCTATCCGCCACAATATGAACAAAGAGTTGTCAAGAATAACTATTCCCGTTTCGTTAATTTGGGGTAAGCAAGACAAAATAACTCCTCCAGAGGTAGCTGTAGAATTTCATGAACTTTTGCCTAATTCTGAATTAAATTGGGTAGATAAATGTGGCCATGCACCAATGATGGAAAGACCAACAGAATTTAATGAATACTTAGATAAATTTCTAAATAGAATTTTACTTAAATAAATGATTGCAGCAGAACTCATATCAAATATAATTTCTCCTCTAAAAACTTCTGATAATGTGCAGAAGGCATTAGAGAGAATGAGTGAGTTTAAACTTTATCACTTACCTATTGTTAATGAGAAACAATTTTTAGGTTTAGTTTCTGAAGAAGAGCTGATAGAAGTTAGAGATTTATCAGCACCAATTGGAAGTTTGTCTTTATCAATTATTAATCCTTTTGTTTTTGAGGATGCGCATATTTACGATGTAATTAGACTTTTTAACCAATTACATTTGTCTATAGTGCCTGTTTTAGATTTGAAGAAAAACTATCTGGGCATTGTATCTATCAACAATATACTTGAATATACAGCAGACATGTATGCTGCAAAAGAACCTGGTGGTATTATTGTTTTATCTATTAGCAATAGAAACAATTCTTTAGCGCATATGGCTCAAATTGTTGAAGCAGATAATGCTCAAATTCTTTCGTCTTATGTAAGTTCATTCGCAGATTCAACTAAGTTAGAGGTTACTTTAAAAATTAATAAAACCGAACTCTCGGGTATTATTTCGTCTTTTGAGCGCTATAATTACGAAGTTAAAGCAGTGTTTAACAACGCTCAAATTGATGATACTTCTGCAGATAGATTCAATTCATTTATGAATTATTTAAACGTTTAATCGCTTGATGAAAATAGCAATTTACGGTAGAGATTTTAATGATACAGTTTTACCTTTTGTACAAGAAGTGTTTGATGCACTAGCCTTACACAAAATAGAAATTGCAGTATATTTAAAGTTATACAACTATATTAAAAATAAAGTTGAACTACCAAGTAATATAATCACCTTCTCTAGTCACAATGAACTGCTAAACCAAACTGATGTTTTGTTAAGTTTAGGTGGAGATGGAACATTGTTAGATACATTATCCTTAGTTAGAGACTCTCAAATACCAGTAATCGGAATAAATTTTGGGCGATTAGGGTTTCTGGCAAGTATTAATAAAAATGAAATTAAAGAAGCGATTGAGGCGCTCGTTCATGGAGAATATTCTCTGGATAAAAGAGGTATTTTAAGTCTCGAATCTCAAAATGATTTGTTTGGAGATGAAAGTTTTGCTTTGAATGACATGACTATTCATCGAAGAGATAATTCTGCAATGATGATTATTCATGCATTTATGAATGGAGAATTTATCAATTCATATTGGGCAGATGGTTTAATTATCGCAACACCAACTGGCTCAACTGCTTATTCATTAAGTTGTGGCGGACCAATTATATTACCAAATGCACAAAATTTTGTAATTACCCCAATTGCACCACATAATTTAAATGTAAGGCCAATTATTATTCCTGATGATGTTAAACTAACTTTCGAAATTGAGGCAAGAAGTACCAAGTTTTTACTTTCTTGCGATTCGAGAACTGTTACTGTTGATAGATCTGTTAAAATTGGTATTAAGAAGGCCGATTTCAACATTAATCTTATCCGCTTAAATAATGAAAGTTATTTAACTACGTTAAGGAACAAACTACTTTGGGGTATAGACACACGTAATTATTAAAATGCAATACAAAAGAATACTATTATCAATTCTGTTTATTTTTGGTATCTCACTAACAACAAAAGCTCAAAGGGCAGAAGTTGGTATTGTTGCGGGTGGCGCAGGTTATATCGGAGACCTTAATCAGTATAATTTAACTAAAATTAGCGGCATTACGGCAGGTGCATTTGCAAAGGTAAATTTTACCCCTTTTATTGGTTTAGGTTTGCATTACAATTATGGTAAGATAAAAGCTAACGATTTAAATTCTAGTAACCAGCAATTTAAAGATAGAGGTCTGAATTTTAATACGAGTTTAAATGAAGTTAGTCTAATTGCAGATGTTAATTTCCTTGACGCTTTTTCTCCAATAAGTAAACGTCGTTTTACACCTTATGTTTTTGCAGGTATTGGGGGTGTTCTTTATACTCCGAGGGCAAATTATACTAATTTCAATAATGAAATACTTTCAGATTATCAAACTAACGCTGACATTAATGGTACTTCTATTCCATATAAACCTTATGCCATAACTATTCCTTATGGAGCCGGTGTAAAATATCGATTAACCAATTACTTAACCTTATCTTCTCAAATTGGTTATAGAACTGCCCTTACAGATTATTTAGATGATGTAGGAGGATATTATACAGGTGAAGGGACCCCAGATGATCCTTCTATTATAGGTGGGGCAGGACGAATTGGCACCCAAAGAGGCGATTTAAGAAAAAGAGATACCTACATGTTTGTAAGTATAGGGATATCTTATACCTTTGTGAGCCAAAAATGCTTTACTTTTTAGGGCGTTTATTATACTTTAATGGGATTTAAGGAACAAATAGATATCAATCGCTTGCCAGAACACATCGCAATTATCATGGATGGTAATGGTAGGTGGGCAAAAAATCAAGGAAAATTCCGAGTTTTTGGTCATGAAAGTGGTGTACTTTCTGTAAAGGATATTGTAGAGGGCTGTGTAGATATTGGGATCAAATACCTCACTGTATATGCATTTTCTACAGAGAATTGGAATAGACCGATTGATGAAGTTAATGCTTTAATGGAATTATTAATTTCTACTATTAATAATGAAGCAGAAACATTAAATAAAAATAATGTGAGGCTAAATGCTATTGGTGATATTAAATCATTACCTCAAAAATGTATAGACGACTTGGCGAACGTAATGGAGATAACTGGTAAAAATACCAAGTGTACCTTAACTTTAGCATTAAGCTATAGCGCTAAATGGGAAATTATTGAAGCTACAAAGAAATTAGCGCAACAAGTAGTAGAGCAAAAGATAAAATTAGAAGATATTAACGAAGAAAGTTTTAATGCGCAATTAACTACCGCACAATTGCCAGAACCAGAATTAATGATACGCACTAGTGGCGAACATAGAGTGAGTAATTTTTTGCTTTGGCAAATTGCTTACACCGAATTGTATTTTACCGAAACCTTATGGCCAGACTTTAGAAGAGAGCATCTTTTTGAGGCCATTGTAGATTACCAAAAACGCGAACGACGCTTCGGAAAAATTAGTGAACAATTGAACTAATTTTACTTTTAACACTTTTTAACATGTGTTTAAATTAACTTAGCAACGTTTTTTAGATTATAAATGAAAAAAATATATCAACTCATATTTCTGCTACTTATTGGTTTACCAACCTTAGCTCAAATCCGTCAACAACAGCCACAAGCACCTAGCCTAAAAGTTAATGGTTTAAACTTGGATTATTTTAGCCCCAAAGACTATATAATTGGAGGAACAACCTTAACCGGTACGCAGTATTTGGACAAAGAAGTAATTATTAAACTCTCTAAATTAAATGTGGGTGATGTGGTAACTTTACCAGGAGATGCTACAGCTAATGCAATTAAAAACCTTTGGGTTCAAGGATTGTTTGATGACGTACAAATATTTGTTACTAAATTAGTCGATGACACAGTATATTTTGATATCGAAGTAGTAGAACGTCCACGTTTAACTTCTTTCGAAATAATTGGTGTTAGCAAATCTCAAAAAACAGATTTAAACGAAAAACTAGCAGACAAAGCTGGTAAAACAATTATCAACGACAACTTATACAATAGTACAAAAACGATAATCAATAAATATCTATTAGACAAGGGTTATTTCTTTACTAAAATCGATTTTAAATCTAAACCAGATGCTAACCAAGAGAACAGTGTAATTCTACAAGTTTTGGTAGATAAAGGACAACGAGTTAAAGTACACGAGATTAATTTTACTGGAAATAAAGAATTTAAAACTGCAAAACTTAGAAAGTATTTAAAAAAGACAAAACAACAAGCTTTTTATAAAGTATTTGGTAGTGGTAAATTTAATAAAGAAAAATACGAAGAAGACAAGTTAAAACTTGTTGCTAAAATGCAAGAAAAAGGCTATAGAGATGCCGCTATTTTAAAAGATAGTATTTATCAATATAACAAGAAGTCAATTGGTATTAAATTAGCTGTTTATGAAGGACCTAAATATTACTTTGGTAATATAACTTGGGTTGGTAATGCAAAATACACTACAGCATTTTTAGAAAAAGTATTTGGCATAGAAAAAGGGCAAGAATTTAGCGAAGAGAAATTAGAAGCAAAACTACGTGGTAGCGCAAATGGAGACGATGTTTCTAGTGTATACTTAAATGATGGTTACTTAACCTTCAATGTTGATCCGGTTCAAACTAAAATATACAATGATACGGTTGATCTAGAAATGCGTATTTATGAAGGTCCGCAGTACACTAACAATAAAATTACTGTAGTTGGTAATACGATTACTAATGATAGAGTAGTTTTGCGTAATCTTTATACCAAACCCGGAGAGAAATTCTCTAAAGCAGATTTAGTTAGAAGTGTACGTGAAATTGGTCAATTGGGTAATTTTGATGAATCTAAAACTAACCCTGTACCTAAACCAAACCCAGTAGATGGTACTGTAGATATCGTGTATCATGTTGAAGAAAAACCTTCAGACCAGATCGAATTATCAGGTGGTTTTGGCGGTGGTCGTGTGATTGGAACATTAGGTTTAACCTTTAATAACTTCTCTTTAAGAAATATTTTTAATGGTGAAGCTTATCGTCCATTACCTAAAGGAGATGGACAAAAATTAAGTTTACGTGGACAAACCAATGGTAAATTCTACCAATCTTACAGTTTCTCTTTTTCTGAGCCTTGGTTTGGTGGTAAAAAACCAGTAAGTTTCGGTTTAAGTGCATTTACTTCATTACAGTCTAACGGTTTGTCGAGCGGAAGTGAAGGCTTTTATAAAATTAGATTAAATGGTGTTAGTGTAAGTTTAGGTAGAAAATTAAAATGGCCAGATAACTGGTTCACACTTTCTCATGCAGTAAGTTTAAATCAATATATCTTAAATAATTATCCAGGTTATCTATTTAGTACAGGTACCTCTTACAACTTAAATTTAACGCAAGAGTTATCTAGAGATTCTAGAAATCATAATATTTTCCCAACAGGAGGCTCTTATCTTAAGTTTACAATACAAGCAACACCACCTTATTCGTTATTAAATAATGTAAATTATGCAATAGCTTCAGACAAACAACGCTATAGATTTACAGAATACCATAAGTGGAAATTTGAATCTCAGTGGTTTGTATCTGTTGTGGGTAAACTAGTATTCAAAGCACAAGCGCAATTTGGTTTCTTAGGCACTTATAACAGTGCAGTTGGGCAATCAGCATTTGAGCGTTTTAAATTGGGTGGAGATGGCATGCAAGGTTTTGACTTCTTACAAGGTTCTGAGTTAATTGGAATGAGAGGTTATACTAACAACTCAGTTATTCCAATCGGGTCTAATGTAGCCCAAGCACAAAGCTCAGGTAGTCCAATCTTTAGTAAATATGTAGCTGAGTTCAGATATCCAGTAATTAATTCTCAACAAGCTACAGCTTTTGTTACTGCTTTTGCAGAGGGCGGTAATACTTGGAATAAGTTTAGTGAATTTAATCCGTTTAATGTGAGAAGATCTGTAGGTATAGGTGCAAAAATATTTTTACCGATATTTGGATTGTTAGGTATAGATTATGGTTACGGATTTGATAAAATTCCAGGCATATCTGATGCTAATAAAGGGCAATTTCAATTTAGTATAGCTCAGCAACTTGGTGGATTTAATTAATTTTAATATTAAAATATGAAAAATTATATATTATTTAGCTTTCTAATTTTAATTGGATTTGGAGCATCAGCACAAAAGTTTGCTTATGTAGATACTGAGTATATTTTAAAACATATGCCAGAATATAAATCATCATTAAGTCAAATAGATGGGATGTCTCAACAATATCAAAAGCAAATTGATGAAAGTTTTGTTGAGGTTGATAAAATGTATAAAGCATACCAAGCAGATCAGGTTTTGCTAACTGACGATATGCGCAAGCGTAGAGAAAATGATATTATTGAGAAAGAGAAGAAAGCTAAAGAAATGCAACGTTTAAAATTTGGACCTGATGGAGAACTTTTTCAAATGAGAACCAAATTATTAAAACCAATTCAAGAAAAAATTGCAACTGCTGTTTCAGAAACAGCAAGAGGTAAATTTATTGATTTCGTATTTGATAAAAGCAGCGAATCTACAATGATGATTTATGCCAGTCCTAGTTATGATTTAAGTAATGATGTAATTGTTAGGTTGGGATATAAGCCCGAAACCACAATAAAGTAGAACAAAACACACAATTAAAATATAAAACAATTATTAAGTAAATAAAAAGATGAGAAAGTTAATTAACGTATTATTTGTTTCAGCAGGTTTAATGCTTTTAACAAACATTGCTAATGCACAACAAAAGTTTGGACATGTAAATACAGATGAGATTTATGCTACTATGCCTGAGGCTAAAACAGCACAAACTGCTTTAAAGACATTTGCAGATAAATTGCAAGCAGATTTAGAGAAAATGGGTAATGAGTACCAAACTAAAATGAAAGCAGCTGAAGACAAGCAAAAAACAATTAGTGAGGCTAATAAAGAAGTAGTAGGTAAAGAATTACAAGCTGCTGCTGTAGAGTTACAAGATTTAAACAAAAGAATTCAAGATGCACAAGCTAAAGGTAATGATGCTGTTGAAGCAAAGAGAAATGAGCTTTTCCCACCAGTTGGTCAAAAATTATCAAATGCAATAAATGCTGTAGCTAAAGAAAAAGGTTTAGCTTACGTTTTTGATATTTCTGTTTCTCAAGGCTTTAATAATTTAATTTATTTTGATGGCGGCGAAGATGTTACTGCTGCTGTTAAAACAAAGTTAGGCATTAGTGCTACTCCAGCTCCTGCTACAAAAGCTCCAGTTACGCCAGCTAAAAAGAACTAATTAGATATAATTTAATATCTTTATCGGAATTGAGTGATAAGCTCAATTCCGATTTTTTTTGTAATGAGTAATCAATTTCCTATAGGTATTTTCGATTCTGGCTTCGGTGGTTTAACCGTTTTTAAATCCATAGCAGAAAAATTGCCTCAATACAATTACATTTATTTAGGTGATAACGCAAGATCCCCTTATGGTGATCACTCTTTTGAAACTGTTTATCAATATACATTAGAATGTGTAGAATGGCTTTTTGAAAAAGGATGTCCGCTTGTAATTTTGGCTTGTAATACAGCTTCTGCAAAAGCATTAAGAACCATTCAGCAAGTAGATTTGCCTAAAAAATACCCAAATCACAGAGTATTAGGTGTAATTAGACCTACAGCAGAAGTTATTGGAAATTTTAGTGAGTCTAAACATGTAGGTATAATGGGTACTAGAGGTACTATTAATTCAAATTCCTATCCTATTGAGATTGCTCATTTTTTTCCAAAACATCATGTTCATCAACAAGCTTGCCCAATGTGGGTACCAATTATAGAAAACGGTGAACATCAAAGTGAAGGTGCAGATTATTTTGTAAAGAAGTATATAGAAGAACTTTTAGCGCAATCAAGTGATATAGACTGCATACTTTTGGCATGTACACACTATCCTTTGCTTATTCCTAAAATACAACAACAAATTAGTAAAAAAATAAAGTTATTATCACAGGGTGAAATTGTGGCCGATAGTTTGGTAGATTATTTAAATAGACATCCTGAGATAGAAAGTAAATTAGCTAAGAATAATTTAAAAGAATTTTATACTTCTGGAGATGTAGATGTTTTTAATAATCACGCTTCATTATTTTTAGGAGAAAGAATAATAGCAAAAAACATGATTAAGAAGCCATAATCAAATTTTAAATAGATTTGAAATTAAATTACTTTAATATGCAAAATGCGATAATTTCTTTCTAGGTTTTGAAATTTTAAAAGGTTAATTTTGCAGCTCAATCACTAATTCAATGAGCGATCAGATCAAGCACGAATGCGGAATAGCCTTTATCCGTCTTTTAAAACCTCTCTCATACTACCAAGAAAAATACGGTACTGCCCTTTATGGATTAAACAAATTGTATTTGTTGATGGAAAAGCAGCACAACCGTGGTCAGGATGGGGCTGGTATTGCCACCATTAAATTAGATATGAAACCCGGTAGCAGATACATTAGTCGTTACCGTTCTATGGCGCAAAATGCGGTTGCTGATATTTTTGGATATGTACAGAATAAGTTTGTAAATATTCAAAATGAAACGCCTGAATTAATGAAAGATACAGAGTGGCTTAAACAAAATGTTAGCTTTATTGGCGAAGTTTTATTAGGCCATTTACGCTATGGTACTCACGGTAAAAATAGTATTGAAAATTGCCACCCTTTCTTACGCCAAAACAATTGGATGACTAGAAATTTGGTAATTGCAGGTAACTTTAACATGACTAATGTTGATGAGCTTTTAGAGCAATTATACGAATTAGGTCAACATCCAAAAGAGAAAGCTGATACCGTTACTGTTTTGGAGAAAATAGGTCATTTTTTAGATGATGAAAATCAAGAACTTTTTGACGAATACAAAAAGGATGGATTGAATAATGTTGAAATAACACAAAAAATAGCTAACAATTTAGATATTGCTAATATCCTTCGTCGTTCTGCAAAAAATTGGGATGGTGGTTATACTATTTCTGGTATAATTGGTAATGGCGATGCATTTATTTTAAGAGATCCAGCAGGTATTAGACCAGCTTTCTATTATGCAGATGATGAGATTGTAGTTGCTGCGTCTGAAAGACCAGCTATACAGACAGCCTTTAATATTCAGATTAAGCAGGTTAAGGAGATTTTACCTGGACATGCCTTAATTGTGAAAAAGGATGGTACTGTAACTCAAGAAATGTATCGTGAACCTACAGAAAAAAGAGCTTGTTCATTTGAGCGTATTTATTTTTCTAGAGGTAGCGATGCTGATATCTATAAAGAACGTAAAAAATTAGGTGATTTATTAATTCCTCAAGTTTTAGCTGCGGTTAAAAACGATTTAAAAAACACAGTTTTCTCTTTTATTCCAAATACTGCCGAAGTTTCATTTTATGGAATGGTTGAAGGTTTGCATCAACATGTTAGAGAGATACAAAAAGATACTTTACTTAATCGCAAAGAAAAATTAAGTGATACCGAATTAGATGATCTTTTATCTTTATCGCCAAGAGTAGAGAAATTAGCAATTAAAGATGTTAAGCTTCGTACTTTTATAACGCAAGATGCAGATAGAGGAGAAATGGTGGCTCACGTTTACGATACAACATATGGCGTAATTAAAAATCATCAGGATACATTAGTTGCAATTGACGATTCTATAGTTAGAGGTACAACTCTTAAGCAAAGTATTATTAAAATCATTGACCGCTTACTGCCTAAAAAAATTATTATTGTTTCTTCTGCACCACAAATTCGCTATCCAGATTGTTATGGTATTGATATGTCGAGGATGGGAGAGTTTGTAGCCTTTGATGCAGCTATTCAATTGTTAAAAGAACGAGGTTTAGAACATGTTATTGAAGATGTATATCAGAAATGTAAGGCATCTTTATTGTTGCCAAAAGAAGAAATTGTAAATCATGTAAAAGAAATTTACAGACCATTCAAACAACAAGAAATTTCAGATCAAATAGCAAAA
>JAIELS010000177.1 GCA_019752795.1 Sphingobacteriaceae bacterium | reverse complement strand
CCAAACCCCTAAAGGGGCTTTAATTAAATTGTTAAAAAAATAGACCGCCAAATTCCCCTTTAGGGGATTTAGGGGTTATAAGTTAAAGTGTTTCATATAAGTTTCCATGTCTTTGTCTCCCCTGCCGGATAAACAAACCACCACATTTTCGCCGCCTTTAAAATTCATATATTCTAAATAAGCCAAAGCATGTGCAGTCTCAATTGCTGGAATAATTCCTTCTAATTGCGTTAATAATAAACCTGCATTTAACGACTCATCATCTGTAATAGAAACATATTGACCGCGACCAGTTTTAAATAAATGCGCATGTTGTGGACCAATACCAGGATAATCTAAACCTGCAGAAATAGAATGCGGCTCTACTACTTGTCCATCTGGTGTTTGCATTAAAATACTTCTGCTACCATGTAAAACGCCTTCTTTCCCTAAATAAGTTGTGGCTGCTGACAATCCAGAGTTTACACCTTGTCCACCTGCTTCAACAGCAATTAACTTTACATTTTCATCATCTAAAAAATGATAAAACATACCAGCTGCATTACTACCACCACCAACGCAAGCCATTACATAGTCTGGTTGATCTTTACCAGTTTGCTCAATCAATTGCTTTTTAGTTTCTTCAGAGATTATAGATTGGAATAAAGCAACCATATCTGGATAAGGATGTGGGCCAACAACTGATCCGATAATATAGTGTGTATCTACTGGATTATTAATCCAATCTCTCATGGCCTCATTAGTCGCATCTTTCAATGTTTTACTACCAGATGTAGCTGGAACAACTGTTGCACCCAACATTTTCATTCGGGCAACATTTGGCGCTTGACGTTTAATATCAACCTCGCCCATGTAAACTACGCACTCTAAACCACGTAATGCGCAAACTGTAGCGGTTGCTACACCATGCTGACCAGCACCTGTTTCGGCAATAATGCGTTTTTTACCTAGTTTTTCGGCCAATAAAATTTGACCGATGGTATTGTTAATTTTATGCGCACCAGTATGGTTTAAGTCTTCTCGTTTTAAGAAGATATTAGCACCATATTTTTGCGATAATCTTTTTGCTAAATACAGCGGCGAGGGACGACCTACATAATCTTTAAGCAATGCTTTAAATTCTTCCTGAAAACTAGCTTCATTGATTATTTTAAGATAGTTTTGTCTTAACTCTTCAACATTTGGATATAACATTTCTGGGATGTATGCACCTCCAAAATCTCCATAATAACCTTTTTCGTTTACAAAATAGCTCATAATTTTTTTCTTTATATAACCGTCATCTTAATCCCGACCTTTCGGGAGAGAAATCTGTTGGTCATGTGTGCTTCCCAAACAGATTTCTCGTCGCTACGCTCTGTCGAAATGACGAAAAAACTCTTTTAACTTTTCTACATCCTTTAAGCCAGGTTCAACTTCGAACTTGCTATTTACATCTATGGCATAAAGCCATCGATCATTTATTTCTTTAATGGTTTTAACATGTGATAAATCTATGCCACCACTTAAAAAATATGGCTTTTCTAATTTATAATTGGAGAGTAGTTTCCAATCAAACACCTTCCCAGAGCCACCGTGTTCTGGTGTTTGTGTATCAAATAGGAAATAATCAACCACATTTAAGTATTCATCCAAAATGCTAAAATCAAATTCATTATTTACGCCAAAAGCTTTAATAATTTCTATTCCCATTGTATTGAGTTCGGCACAATAAGCAACGTTTTCTTTGCCGTGTAGCTGAACTGCTTTTAAATTGTATTTAATGATGTGCTGTTTTACTACGTTTAAATCTTCATCTACAAAAACACCTACCGTTTTTATAATGGGTGGAACGTATTTAATCAGCTCTGCAGAAACTTCACTAATCAAACGTGGCGATTTCTGGTAAAATATAAAGCCCAAATAATCGGGCTGTAACTCTGCCACCGCAGCTATATTTGCTGCTTGTTTCATTCCACATATTTTTAGTTTTAGTTTCATCTTAGTAATTCCGTCACCCTGAATTTAATTCAGGGTCTGTTTTGTTTTGCGGATGCTGAAACAAGTTCAGCATGACGACTTAGTTTAATCACCTATTAATTTTTTAAAGCTATTTAAAGCCTTTTTACTCATTAACGATTCCTCTGCTTCATAATAACAATCTGCAAAAGATACGTTTTGTTTAATGGTTTGGATTGCCAACGCTGCATTACATAGCACCACATTTATTTGTGCGTTTGTACCCTCTCCGTTTAAAATAGTTGTAAAAATTTTAGCAGATGATTCAACCGTATCTCCACCTTGTATTTCCGACGCCTTAATTTCTTCAAAACCCAAATCTGCAATACGATTTAAAACCTCCCCTTTTTTACTAAAAGTTTTAAAATCACAAGTCATAGAGACTTCATCAAAACCATCAACAGCATGAATGATTGTATAGTTTTTATCTGTTTGTTGGTATAAATAAGCATATAACCTGGCTAATTCCAAACTGAAAACACCTACAATTTGATTTTTCGGTTGCACAGGGTTTACCATCGGACCAAGCATGTTAAAAAAAGTTTTTACGCCCAATTCTTTACGTATCGGCGCAACAGTTTTCATTGCAGGATTAAATAATGGAGCATGTAGAAAACAAATACCCGCTTCGTCTAAACTTCTTTTCAATTTAGCTTCATCGTTGGTAAAAGTATAACCTAAATACTCCATCACATTGCTTGAGCCACAACCAGATGAGACACCATAGTTACCATGTTTTGCTACTTTATGCCCTGCACCAGCCACTACAAAAGAAGCTAAAGTAGATATGTTAAAAGTGTCTTTACCATCGCCGCCAGTACCACATAAATCAACCAATTCATCATTAGATAAGTCTATTTTTAAACATAAGTCTAGCATCGCATCGCGAAAACCTTGTAGCTCATCTACCGTAATATTTCGCATGCCATAGGCAGTAATAAATGCAGCAATTTGAGAAGTATTAAATTCGCCCAAAGCAATAGAAGTCAAAATTTTCTGGGCTTCTTCTCTACTAAAAGTTTTATTTTCAAACAGGTGGTTAAGTATTTGTTTCATCAATTAATTTTTACTGTTTTTAATGGTTGATGAGAACTCTCCCAATAAATCGGGATCGGTTCATGGTGTTAAAACAAAAAAGGTTGCCTTTTTACAAGCAACCCTCTATATTAAATATTTTTAAAAAAATAAGCACAAACAGGATTACATCACGCTATTGCGTTATGCCACCACCAGTTTTTATTTGTGTTTATCTGTATCATTCTATTGGCAAATATGGTATAGTTTTTATGAAATGCAAAATGTTTTTAAAAATATATTAGCTTTCTTTTAAAAAATTGATAATACTTTGATAAAGCTGATTACATCCCCATATCATTTGGCTAATCATACCCACGTGCTTTTTACCTTCAATTATTTCTAGCTTTACTGGAACATTTAGCGATTCCAGCTCTTTATTCAATCGCTTTGATTGGATTTGAATAGCTGGATAGGTTTTAGTTCCATAAAATATAAGATGCGGATTGTTCACATTTGATACATAAGACAAAGGAGAACCCAATTGCCATTCTTTTTGATCTGCACTAAATGTTCTTAAAAAATCGGTGTAAACATCATCTTTTTCTGCTTTGGTTAAGTATTCATCCATATCTAAACCGAAAGCGTCGTCTAAAATTACTCCCTTAATTGGATTAGCAATACCCATTGCTTTAAAATACTGTGGGTCTACATTGATTAACTCAGCTAAATGTCCACCGGCCGAATGCCCCATTACAAAAATACGATTTGGATTTCCACCATAATTGGCAATACTATCTTGCACCCATTTTACCGCTTTTGCACTTGCTAAAGCCATTTCTTTATAAGTTGCATTAGGCGCTAAAGGGTAATTGATAATTGCAGCTACTATATTTTTCTTTGCTAAATTTCTACCCAACCACCAATATGTTTCTTTTTTTCCGCTACTCCATGATCCTCCATGAATAAAAACAATTACATCTTGGTTTTGAGCATCTCCTTTTTTATGGTAGATGTTCAACATATTTTTAACATCGGTATTCCCAGCGTAATTTATATTCTTTTCAACTCGTATTTGAGCCGAGCCAGTAAAAATTTGGCCAAGAAAAGCAAAAAGCATAATAATAGTTTTGAATTTGGAGATTTGAAATTTGAGATATAAGAACATCCCATCCTTCTTCCATTTTACATTTTCCATTTATTTAATTAAGGGATTTTTTTCTTTAGCAAATAACTCGAATACCTTTTTGTCGGTAAATTTTGGAAATAGTTTATTCATCCACACGGCAAGTTTTCCTTGTCCTGTCATAATTAAAGTTCTTTCTCTATTCAATATACCATCACAAATGATTTTAGCAACATCTTCAGAAGACATCATTTTACCTTCTTCCATACTGGTTTCTCCATGCGCTTTACCATCTTTTGAAAGTGCTGCTACACGAATATTAGAAGTTGTAAAACCCGGACAAGCTACCATTACATGAATTCCTGTTTTTAAATTTTCAGTCCTTAAAGATTCCATAAAACCGTTCATCGCAAATTTAGATGCTGAATAACCCGTTCTACCTGGTAAACCTCTGTAACCTGCAATAGAAGATACGGAAACAATACTCCCTTTGGTTTTTAATATTTCTGGCAAAGCATATTTTGTACAATATACTGTACCCCAAAAATTAACATCCATTAAGTTTTTTAACACTGATAGTTCAACATCGTTGAATAGCGCCCGCATAGATAGCCCAGCGTTATTAATTAATCCATCAATTTTACCAAAAGTTGTTAATGTTTGTTTAATTAGGGATATACAATCTTCCTCTTTGCTTACATCACATTGTACAGCCAAAGCTTTAATGTCATATTTAACTTCCAAAGCTGCAGTAATTTCGCACAAGGTAACATATTGTCGAGCTGCTAAAACTACATTTGCGCCACGACTAGCCAATTCTTCAGCTAATGACTTACCAATTCCTGATGATGCACCAGTAATGATGAATACTTTATCTTTAAAGCTCATTTTTTTTACTAAATTAAATAAGTAGATCTTTTCAAATTTTTGCTCCTATTTATTAAAAGAACCCTCATAAGGCACTCTAGTAATAATAGAACGACCTAAAGTTATTTCGTCTGCATATTCTAATTCTCCACCAAAGGCAATACCTCTGGCAATAGTTGTAATAGGAATTTGAAAATCTTTTAATCTTTTATGAAGATAAAACAGTGTAGTATCCCCTTCCATATTAGCACTTAAAGCTAAAATAATCTCTTTTACTGGAGTTGTTGCCACACGTTGCACTAGGCTATCAATAAATAAATCTGAAGGACCTATACCATCCATTGGAGAGATTAAGCCCCCTAAAACATGGTAAACCCCAAAAAATTGATTGGTATTTTCTATTGCCATCACATCACGTGTGTCTTCTACTACGCAGATGGTTTCTTTTTCTCTTTTGGGAGCGATACAAATGCTACAAGTCTGTTGGTCTGAAATGTTATGGCAAATATTACAGTTTTTAATTTCTGCCTTTAATCGAATTAAAGTATTCCCAAAGTGTGAAACTTCTTCTTGCTCTTTATTCAATAAATGTAAAACCAAACGTAAGGCTGTTTTCTGCCCTACTCCAGGTAATTTAGAAAACTCGTTTACTGCATCTTCAAGCAGTTGAGAAGAAAAATTCATGCAACAAATTTAATTAAAAATTGAGATAGTACATAGCACAGAATTTATTGTTTCCTATGCTGTGTTTCAAATATGGAGAATAAACTAGCTAGCATAATTTTTTTAAAACCTGTTAGACGATTTAAATTGTAATTTCTTACATTTAACCACTAAATAAAAATTATGAGTCCAACGATACTACTGTTTTTTTTAATTGGCTATTTTGCCATATTGATCATTATTGCTTTTGCAACCTCGAAAAATTCTTCAGACAATGCTACTTTTTTCTTAGCAAATAAAAATTCCAAATGGTACCTCGTTGCTTTTGGAATGATTGGAACCGCCCTTTCTGGAGTAACTTTCATTTCTGTACCTGGCGAAGTTGGTTCACCAAATGGAAATCAGTTTCAGTATTTTCAATTTGTTTTAGGTAATGCAGTTGGCTTTATCATCATCGCAACAGTGCTATTGCCTTTATACTATAGGATGAATTTAACATCCATTTATAGTTATATTGAACAAAGGCTTGGACATTATAGTTATAAAACTGCAGCGTCTATATTTTTATTAAGTAGAACTTTAGGCTCTGCTACTCGATTATACTTAGTGGTAATTGTATTACAACGTTTTATTTTCGATTCTTATGGAATTCCTTTTTGGGCAACCGTTTTAATTTCTTTAGGTTTAATTTGGTCTTACACTTTTAAAGGAGGTTTAAAAACCATCATCATTACAGATACTTTACAAACATTTTTTTTGGTTGCATCTGTATTTTTAACCATTTACTTTGTATGTGATAGCTTAAGTTTAAGTATTCCGCAAGCTTTTGAAACCATAAAAAGCAGCACTTATTCTAAAATTTTCTTTTTAGATGATTTTGCTTCTAATAAGTTCTATTTCAGCAAACAATTTATAGGTGGGATTTTTGTAACTATTGCCATGACTGGTTTAGATCAGGATTTAATGCAGAAAAACTTGAGTATGAAAACTATTGGGGAAGCTCAAAAGAACATGTTTACCTTCACTGGAATATTTGTAATACTTAATATATTTTTCTTAAGTGTAGGTGCTTTACTTTATGTTTTTGCAACAAAAAACGGAATTGAAATTCCATTAGATCAAATTACTGGCAAACCACGTACAGATTTTCTTTTTCCAGAAATTGCCTTAAACCACTTAACTACCATTCCAGCAATTGTATTTATGCTTGGCTTAACTGCTGCAACTTTTGCCACAACAGACAGTGCATTAACAGCGCTAACAACTTCTTTCTGTGTAGATTTCTTAGGAATGAACAAAAAAGAGAACCTAGAGAAGGTAGATGCCGTTAAGAAAAGACATATGGTACACGTTGGTTTCTCTATCTTAATGTTTTTAGTGATATTAGTTATCAATGCATTAAATAGCTCTTCTGTAGTAAGTTTAATTTTTACCATTGCATCTTATACATACGGACCATTATTGGGATTGTATTCTTTTGGTCTATTTGTAAAAAACAGAGGTTTACATGATAAATTAGTACCGATAGTTTGTATCATATCTCCTATTTTATGTTATTTATTTGCTACTAACTCACAACAATTACTAGGTGGCTATGTTTTTAGTGTAGAACTAATTTTAGTAAATGGATTGATTACCTTTATAGGCTTATTACTGATCAGCAAGAAAACAGATCAACAAACAAAGTTTTAAATTATACGAATATAGGATGACAAGTGAAGAAAAGATTATAAATGCTTTTGCAAACAAAGATTGGCAAGAAATAAAAGTAACAGATAGCTGGCAAATTTTTAAAATTATGGCAGAATTTGTTGACGGATTTGAGAAGTTAGCTAAAATTGGACCATGTGTAAGTATATTTGGTTCTGCTCGTACACCAGAAAGCAATCCATATTACCAAATTGCTGTTGAATGTGGTAAATTATTAACAGATAGAGGTTATGGCGTTATTACCGGCGGTGGACCAGGTATTATGGAAGCTGGAAATAAAGGAGCTCACATGAACGGTGGTAAATCTGTAGGTTTAAATATCGATTTACCATTCGAACAATTCCATAACAAATACATTGACCATAATAAATTACTAGAATTTGATTACTTTTTTATTAGAAAAGTAATGTTTATGAAATACTCACAGGGTTTTGTAGTATTACCAGGTGGAATGGGAACAATGGATGAATTGTTTGAAGCAATTACATTGATACAAACTGGTAAAATTGCTCGTTTCCCAATTGTTTTAGTTGGTAAAGCTTATTGGGGAGGATTAGTAGATTGGATTAAAACAGTGATGTTAGAACAAGAACATAATATCCATGCTGAAGACCTAAATCTTTTTAGATTAGTAGATACTGCTGAAGAAGCTGCAGAGCACATTTTTAGGTTCTATGATAAATATGTATTGAAACCTAATTTCTAACAGCTTAAACTAATTTTTAAAAAAACAGCTAGCTTTTTGTTGGCTGTTTTTTTATGTAATGTAACTATCTTCAATTTTTAATGTCTATAAGTTATTAATCTTAATACTATGCGTGTTTTTTCAACTTGGAATAAAGGTTTGTTTGATAGTAATTATCAAATATTTACTGAGGGGAAAATTAGCGGAAGTTTACTTTTCGATAATTGGAAAAATGAAGCCAAAGGAATGGGCTTAACCACTAATATTTCATTTAAAACAGAAGGATTTTTAACACCAAAAACCAACATCTTAAATGATAAAAATGAAATTATTGGCGTTATAACTTACGAATCTTGGCAAACAAAAGCAACAATTAATATGGCATCTGGAGAGATTTTTGGCTGGAGTTTTAGTAATAGTTGGTTAAGTAATTGGTCAATTACCGACTTTAAAGAAAAAAGTATTTCTTATCAATCTAAAAGTGGAACTGGTACAATAGAATCTACAGCATCAGATGAAATTATGCTTTTAACAGGTATTTTTATTAGAGAATGTTATGCTAGAATATTAGTGGTTATTTTGTTTTTACTCATTATTCCAGCATTTAGTAGGTCAATATTTTAAAAAGTACTCACTCCTCCGCTCACCACTAATTTCATAGCTTCTGCAGCAGAAATATTTAAGGGTTTAATTTTGTCCTTACTTACTACATAAACCTGACCAGCAAAAGAATAAGAAAATGGAAAGTAAACAATTACATCATTAGGTAAATCTAATTTTGACAAGTCATTTTGGGTTAAAAATCCAATACGTTTCATTCCACCCTCTACATCTACAAGCACAGGATTATTAAATTTCTTTTCATCACCAACAAATGCTTCTGTTAAATCTTTTATAGAAGAGAATATGAAATTTAATAGTGGTAATTTGTTTAATGTTCGCTGAAACCAATTGTACATGGGTTCGGTTACAAAATAAGTAACAAAAATTCCTGCTAATAAGATAATGGTAATCACTAAGCCAAGTCCTAATCCCGGAATATTACGATTAGCTCCTGTTAGTGGATTTACACCTAAAATATTATTGATATTTAACCAACTATCTACGGTAGTAACTGCCCAAAAAACAATAAAAACACTTAATGCAATAGGCACTACAATTAATAATCCTTTAATCAGGTAATTTAAAAGTGCTCTTCCTATTCTATTCATTTTACAAAGTTACTCATAAAAATAAACACGTTTTACTCTTTGAGATATATTGGTTAATATTTCGTAAGGAATAGTGTCAATTTGTTCTGCCAAATTAGAAATTGTATGTTCTTCATTAAACACAATCACTTCATCTCCCACATTTACATTTAAATCACCAAAATCTAGCATACACATATCCATACAAATGGAGCCAATTGTAGGTATCAGTTTTCCGTTAACTAACATTTCACCTACACCATTCCCAAATTTACGGTTATAACCATCAGCATAGCCAATTTTAACTGTCGCAATTTTGCCATCCTTTTTCATTACACCAGTTCTACTATAACCAACAGTTTCTCCAGCTTTTAATGTTTTAACCTGAGTAATGGTAGTTTTTAAAACAGCTACTGTTCTTAAAGCTAATTTACCCACTAAAGCACTATCGAAGCCATACAAACCTATACCAATACGCACCATATCGAATTGCGCATCTTTCCATCTTGTAACACCAGATGTGTTTAAAACGTGCTTAATTGGTTTGTATTTTAATGCTACAGCTAGTTGATTATACATCCCATCAAATTCCAATAATTGCTCTTTTGTGAAATTATCATGTAAAGCATTATCACTTGCCACTAAATGCGTAAAAATAGCAACTGCTTTTAATTGTTTATTTTGGGTTAAAATCTCTATAAGTTCTGGCAACTCACCCTTTTCGAAACCCAGTCTATGCATCCCTGTATCTAGTTTTAAATGAATAGGAAAAGTCATTTCATCAACTGGTAAAAAATTAAGGAAACTTTTTAAAATAGTTAGATTATAGATTTCAGGCTCCAATTTATACTTTAACATCGCTTCAAAAGCAGATGGTTCTGGGCTCATTACCATAATTGGCAAGGTAATTCCACTTTTACGCAAAGCGATACCTTCATCTGCATAAGCCACAGCCAAATAATCTACTTTATGGTATTGTAATAAATTAGCGATTTCAAAACTCCCACTTCCATAAGAAAAGGCTTTTACCATTGCCATTACTTTAACTCCAGGTTTTAATTGTGCACGATAATATTGCAAATTATCAGCCAATGCATTTAGGTTGATCTCTAAAATAGTATCATGAATTTTCTGGGTTAACAGTTTGCTAATTTTTTCAAATTCGAACTTGCGTGCACCTTTAATTAAAATGGTCTCATTACTAAAATGATTTAACGTTAATTGTTCAGTAAATGCTTGCGTACTTTCAAAAAAAGCAGTTTCCATTTTAAATAAGCTAGCAAAAGCCGATATATTTGGACCAATGCCAATTAATCTATTTATATTTTTTTGAGTAAGCAAAGCTGAAATTTCAGCATATAAAAACTCATTACTTTTACCAGTTTCATAAAAATCCGATAAAATTACCGTTCGCTTTGAATGTTGATTTTGAAGATTTAAAAAATCTAAAGCAATAGCTAATGATGAAATATCTGCACTGTAAGAATCATCTATAATTGAACAGTTATCTATTCCATTAATTAAGGCTAAGCGCATACTTACTTGTGTTATTTTTTTTAGTCGTAAATCAGCTTCTTTTGGTCCATAACCTAAAGCTAATAAAGTGGCCCAACAAATAATTCCATTTTCTATGGCTGCTTTATCGCTAAATGGAATTGAACAATTTATTTCTTGCTCTTTATAAATTGCTGTAATTAAACTTTTGCCTTCAACCTGAACTACATTGGTAACTTTCAAATCAGCTGGCACGGTAAAACTCCAA
>JAIELS010000196.1 GCA_019752795.1 Sphingobacteriaceae bacterium | reverse complement strand
ATACTTTATTAATTTTTAACCATTTTTAACAACGGTAATTAATGAAAGGTATTGAGATATAGTTTTTCGACTTTTTTTCTTGCCCAATCTGTTTTACGCAAAAATTTAAGACTAGATTTTAGAGATGGGTCATTTTTAAAACAGGCAATCTTTACTAAATTACCCAGTTCTTCCCAACCATAATGAAAGAACAATTGTTTAACAATAAATTCTAGCGTTAAACCATGTAAAGGATTGTTTTTTTGATCTTCCATTGCCATATACAAAAATAGTAATTTCAGTTTAAATAATTAATAACCTCAATAACCTGTTAAACAAAAAGCCGTTCTTGAAATTCAAGAACGGCTTTTTTTATCAATATATCCCTCGCTATGCATGGGATAACAAATTTATTATTCTGCTACAACTTCGAAAGGAACTTTCACTTTCACTTCTTTGTGTAAGTTTAAGTTAGCAATATATTCGCCAACCATTTTAGGTTCAGTTTCGAAAGTAATACGACGACGATCTACTTCAAAGCCTTTAGCTTTTAATGCTTCCGCAATCATAATTGTATTAACAGCACCAAAGATTTTTCCAGTTTCGCCAGCTTTAGCACCGATGCTTAATTTCACATCAGTTAAACGCTCAGCAATACCTTCTGCATCTTTTTTAATTTTATCTTGTTTAAAAGCAGCTTGCTTTAAGTTTTCTGCCAATACTTTTTTAGCAGATGAGGTAGCTAATTGACCATATCCTTTTGGGATTAAGTAATTGCGACCGTAACCTGGCTTTACTGTAACGATATCATCTTTTTCACCTAGTGATTTGATATCTTGCTTTAAAATAATTTCCATTTCTCTGCGCTTATTTTAATTGGTCAGTAACAAAAGGCAACAAACCTACGTGACGAGCACGTTTAACAGCTTGTGCAATTTTACGTTGAAATTTCAATGATGTACCCGTTAAACGGCGAGGTAAAATTTTACCTTGATCATTAATGAATTTTAATAAAAAGTTTGCGTCTTTGTAATCGATATATTTAATACCGTTTTTTCTGAAACGACAATATTTTTTTCTGTTATCGTCCACTTTTGGAGCGGTAACATATTGTATTTGATCTTTTGCCATTATGCTCCAGCCTCCTCTTTCTTAGGTTTTTTGTTAAAAGCTCCGCTACGTTTTTTCTCGCTATAAGCAATCGCATGGCGATCTAATCTTACAGTTAAGAAACGTAAAACACGCTCATCACGCTTTAACGCTAATTCTAACTTGTTAATTAATTCCCCTTCAGCTTTGTATTCTGTAAGGTGGAAAAATCCGCTTGCTTTTTTTTCAATCGGATACGCTAATTTTCTCAAACCCCAATTATCTTCTGCGATAATTTCGGCTCCGCTATCAGTAATAATGCTTTTGAATTTAGCTAATGCCTCTTTCGCAAGATCTTCTGACAACAACGGGGTAAGAACGATAACAGTTTCGTACTGATTCATCATTGTTTTTTAAAGTGATTTATAATTTATTATTCCGCTATTAAAACGGGTTGCAAATGTAGCAATATAATTCTTAAAATCAAAAGGTTAGTTAGAATTTTAAAACATTAAACACTGCGCATCATTAATTAGAGAAGCTATTGCAAGTAAAAATGGCCTGTTTAGTTTCATTTTATGGTATCTTTTATTCCCTAATACTTAATTAATTTAGGTTAAAAATGAAAAAATCATCCTCCATATATATAGCATAAAGCTTCTATGTCTATATTAAATTTACTTAGAAAAGTTTTATAAATGCTGTATTTTCATTTATTTGCAATCATGAAAACTAAAATTTTACTCTCCATATTCTCTTGTGCACTGATAAGCAACTTAGCTATTGCGCAAAATAAGATTACTAGTGAAGTTGCCTCAGCCATAAAAGTTGCAAGCGCTACTCAAATTAAAACTGACATTGCTTATTTGGCTGACGACAAGCTATTAGGTAGAAAACCTGGTACACCCGGCTACAAAATGGCTTGCGATTATGTAATTGAACAGTTAAAATCTAATGGTGTAAAACCTGCTGGCGATAATGGTACTTGGCTACAATCTATCGTTATGCGAAATGCAACTTTAGCACCAAACTTTACAGCCTCAATTTACTCAAACAGCAATTCAACAGATTTAGCTGCCGAAAGCGGGATTACCATTAATCCAAACCCTACTGCTACAACTACGAGTATAGATGCTCAGATTGTATTTGCGGGATACGGCATTACTGCGCCTGAGAAAAACTACGATGATTATAAAGGATTAAATGTAAAAGGTAAAATTGTATTAATAGTACGTGGTGCACCTAGCAGTTTTTCTTCTAGCGAATCTGCAGCAAGTATGAATGTAGCAACTATTCAAAAAAATGCTTTAAAACATGGAGCTATAGGCGTAATAACTGCAACTATAGCAGAAAGACCTGCAAATACTGGTCCTGTTCGTCCTGCTGTCGCTAGACCAATTATGGCTTTAATGAGCGAAAAAGGAGAATTAATTGTTTGCGCTAGTTTTACTTCTGAAAAATTAAAATTGGCAGGCACTTTAAACTTTAGTGTTACCAATAAAATATTAAATGATGCCGGCAAAAACTTAACTACTGTTCTTGAGAATTTGAAAAAAGGAGAAACACAATCTTTTGCTTCAAATTTAAAAATAAAAGCAGGTTATCAAACTACTCATAGCGACTTTACAACTTATAATGTAGCGGGTGTAATTGAGGGTTCAGATTCGAAACTAAAGAAAGAATATGTAGTTCATAGTGCACACTTGGATCACATGGGAGTTGGTAGAGCTGTTTTAGGCGACTCGATTTATAATGGCGCACATGACAATGCTTCTGGAATTGCAAGTTTATTACAAATCACTAAAATCTATAGCGAACTCAAACAAAAACCTAAAAGATCAATATTAGTTTTAGCAGTAACAGGCGAAGAAATGGGACTGTTAGGATCTGGATATTTTGCCGCTAAACCAACCATCCCTGTAGATAAAATTGTTGCGAACGTAAATACAGATATGCCTGGTATTATAGCACCTATGCTATCTATCACCGCTTTAGGTGCAGATCATTCTACCTTGATTAATCAAGTTAACGAAGCAGCAGCCTATTTTGACCTACCTGTTGAACCAGATCCAGAGCCAAATGAAAACAGATTTGTACGTAGTGATCAATATAGTTTTATTAAAGAAGGCATACCAGCATTACACGTAAAATATGGCAACAAAACGGCTGATGGCAAAAACAATTTAGATCTATTTGTAAAAGAATGGCGTGCTAAATACTACCATAAACCACAAGATGATATCAATGGTATTTTTGATTTTGAAGCTGGTAAAAAATATGCACAATTAAACTTCCTTATTGGTTATTTAGTTGCGAATGATTTAACTAAACCTAGTTGGAATCCAGGAGATATCTTCGAAAAGAAAAAATAAAAAACACTACAATTAAAAAGCCCATCTTGACTAAATCAAGATGGGCTTTTTCTTATAATTTAAATAAACCTTTATCGCCAAATTGTGTAGTTTCTTTTAAACGATCGGCGTATATTTTTGCTTTAACCTCATCACCTTTTTGTTTATACACTTTGTACAAACCATATAATGCTGGCGCACCATTTGGGTGAATTTTCAACATCTCTTCCAAACCAGAAACAGCTAAATCATATTTCTTAGTTTTTGTGTAAACGTTAGCCAGACTAAGCATTACTGGTCTAGGATATGCAGGTGGCTCGCCATAACCCAATTCTAATTCTCTTTTATTGGCATCAACTAATATCGCAATAGCTTCTTCATCTTTATTCTCTAAACTTTTAATAGAACCCTGAAGTTCCAACGAATATATATTCAATTGTGTCATGGCATAATTTGGAATTGCACTTTCTTTTTTACCCTGCTTAGCATTTCTGTATAAATACGAATCAAGCGCATCTGCATATTTATTAGCAATAAGTACTTGTTTCTTTTCAACAGCGTCCATTCCTAGAGCAAAAAAAGTTAAGGCTTCTTTATATGCCATATTGCTGTTTCCGTATACGCTGTCAACATCCAAAATTAGCTGCATTCTTTTAGCTGCCTTATCATAAAAACCAAAACACAATTCCATTCTAGCGGGTGCTAATATGCCTTGCCAGAAAAAATTTCCTTCATATATTTTCTTGCGTTCTTTGTCTGCCTTCATCGTCCGTAGCTTTTCGGCATATAATAAACCGCTGGTATACCTACCATCTTGAGCACAATTAGCCAACAAATAGTGAATATTGTGAATATAGTTCCAAGTATCAACTTCTTGAATGCCGTTATTTTTCATGTAGGCAGAATCTACTTTTACCGAAGCAACGAAGGAATTGTACGCTTTTTTATAATCTCCTACCCTATTGTAAATGTGACCCGGCATGTGTACCATATGTCCTGATGCTGGGGCTTGTGCGGTTAAAGCATCTGCACTTTTTATTGCTTTTTCTGGTGTAGCGGCCTCCATTGCGTGTATCCAATAATGGTTGGCGGCGGCATTATCAGGATATTTAGTTAATATATCTTTCAATAATCGTTCTGAATAAATCTGCCCATTAAGAGGTGAACCATCTTTTTCGTAGCCACTCATATTACTCAAAGCCAGAAAAAGTTGTGCATCAATATCATCTGGAAATTTGTGTACAATCGTTTCTAATTTTTTCATGTAAGCCTTATTTCCATCTTCACCACTTAAAGAATCGGTAAGTAGTAAACCTTCTACATATAATTTTTCATGAGCATTAGCTGATGCTTTTAATTCTTTTAGCTTTTTGAAAGACTGAACCTTATCAGCTTTAAAAGCTTCGTCAGACATATTTTGAACGGTTGAAGCGAGACCCCACCAACCCATAATAGCTGTCGAATCAAGTCGAACAGCTTCTTTAAATGAACGATAAGCTTCAAAATCCCAAAAGCAATGTGTTAACGCAACTCCTTGGTTAAAGAATTTTTGTGCAGAATCTGATTTAGTTTCAATTTTCAAAGTAGAAAAACCCACACCATCCATTAATTTTGGACGAGGTAAATTATGGATGTAAACAGTTTGTTTACGGCTGTCTTTAAGATGTTGAGTAACCACAGTTCCAATCGTACCTGGTTTATCATGTTGTGCAAATCCAAACATTGACACAAAAAGAAGAGAGAGTGTTAAAAATGTTTTCATTTTAGAGCGCTGATTAATTTTAATTAAATTTAATGAAATTAATCAATTATCAAACTAAATCACTGTAAATAAGATAGTTTACATTTTTTAAGGACTCAATTTTTCAACATTATAACATTACAATATTCCAAACCATAAAAATTTCCTATTTTCGTGCCAATGGAAAATTTTATTGTTTCGGCACGTAAATATCGTCCGGCTACGTTTGAAACCGTAGTTGGGCAACAGCATATTACGGGAACTTTACAAAATGCCATTAAGAATAACCAATTGGCACAGGCATTTCTATTTTGCGGTCCGCGTGGTGTAGGTAAAACTACTTGCGCTCGTATTTTAGCTAAAACCATCAACTGCACCAATTTATCAGCAGAAACTGAGGCTTGCGGAACTTGTGAAAGTTGTATTTCTTTTCAAACTGGTCATTCTTTTAATTTTCATGAGCTTGATGCTGCTTCTAATAACTCTGTTGACGATATTAGAAGTTTAATTGAGCAAGTTCGCATCCCGCCACAAGCTGGTAAATACAAAATCTATATCATAGATGAGGTTCACATGCTTTCTGCGAATGCTTTTAATGCATTTTTGAAAACTTTAGAAGAACCGCCATCGTATGCAATCTTCATTTTAGCTACTACAGAAAAACATAAAATTTTACCAACTATTTTATCACGTTGTCAGATTTTTGATTTCAATAGAATACAGGTTGAGGACATTGCCGAGCATTTAAATAAAATTGCCATTCGCGAACAAATTATTGTAGAAGCTGATGGTTTACATATTATTGCTCAAAAAGCAGATGGTGGTCTACGAGATGCGCTTTCCATGTTCGATCAGATTGTAAGTTATACCAATAAAAATTTAACCTATAAAGCTGTAATCGATAACCTTAACATCTTAGATTACGATTATTATTTTAAGCTAACCGACTATTTAAGCAATGGCGATGTAAGTAATACTTTGCTGTTATTTAATGAAATTTTAAATCATGGTTTTGATGGAAATAACTTCATTAACGGTCTGGCGAGTCATTTTAGAAACTTATTAGTTGGCAAAGATGCGCAAACAGTACAACTTTTAGAGGTAAGTGAGAACATTAAACAGAAATACCTTTCGCAAAGTAAAAATGCAGATTTAGGTTTCATCTTAACTGCTCTAAATTTGGCCAACGCTTGCGATTTAATTTATAAAAATAGTAAAAACCAAAGGTTACAAGTTGAGCTGGCATTGATTAAAATGTGTCACATTCCTTCTGTTATACAACTCGCTAACCAACCACATACCGCAACTGACCAAGATCAGGATAAAAAAAAAACTTTAATTAGTCCGGAAGTCGGAAAGTTAAAAAGTCGGAATGTCGAGAAGACAAAAGAAGTTGAAAGTGAAAAGTTAAAAGTTGAAAATGCGACCATAGCAGATTTACAAAACTTCATTGACAAAGAAGATCTTCAAGATTTACCAAAACATTTAGACATTCCATCTTCAACTGAGCTTCCTCAAATTGAAAATAAACCAAAACCGGCACCTCGACAAACGGTTAGTTCTATTAAAATTGAGCCATTAAATACAAATAAAGCGACCTCTTTAATTCCTTCACTTACAGATTTAGGTCGTATTGCAGCTGGAGAGGAAGAAAAAGGACCGCAATATATTTCTGGCAATGAAACAGAAAATTTTACTGAAGAAGAGCTCCTAAATTATTGGAAAATATATACTCAGAAAGCCAAAGAAGCAGATAAAATTCATTTGTTTACTTTAATGAATAATGATCCGATTTTAAATGGAACAGAAATTACAGTACAAATAGAAAACCTTGCTTTAGAAAGTGTACTACAAGATGAAAAGGTTGAAATATTAAATTTTTTACGTGCTAGCTTAAGAAATTTCGACTTACAAATTGTAACTAAAAAAGCTGAAAATTTAGGGACAAAAAGAATTTACACCAATAAGGATAAATACACTTATATGGTAGAAAAAAACCCACAACTTGAAGATTTACGCAAGCGTTTCAATTTGGATTTAAATCCTTAATTACTCAAGAAAGTCTTGAGTAATTAGTCCTGAGTACAATCATAATCTAGACCATGTACTTTAGAATCAAGACTTTTTAAAGATGACTAAACATTCGGTGCATCATTTTTAGGATAACCTTCTTCGTCTAAATCATCTCTATCATCTTCTGGTGTACGAGCTAAAATTTCATCTTCAGCGCTTAACAAAACACTTTCCCCTTTATGGTCTACATGCATGCCAAGTTCATCCAATTTATCTTGAGCTTTATCTACGTCTGAAGCATATTCATCTCCTACAAAAGGATTAGCTTCATCAAAAGTTGAATCATCATTTACAGCACCAGTTGGCACAGTTTCATAAGGCATTGGATGATCATAATTCTTATCCTCTCCCTTTACATCAAACTCATAACTCTGCTTGTCTTTATCAAAAGATAAATCATTAAAATCTTTCGTTTCACCTAAATCACTTGGATGCAATTTATCGTTGGCTGGTTTTTGATTTTCTGTACTCATACTCTATTCGATTTTATATAACTATAACGAAAGGGATTGAAGATTTGTTTTGAGAAAATTAGCAAAAAAGTATTAATTAGGAACTACGACTAGAGTGGTAAAAAATACTTCTTTATTGTTCCCGCAGATTATGCAGATTTTAAGTCTTTTATTTGCGATAATCTTCAGTACAAGCTGATAAAAAAGCATTATCAAGACACTAAGAATAATAATTTACATTTGGTTGGCGAGGACACCATCCACAAGGGAGCTAAAATTCCCCGCAGATTACGCAGATTTTAGCGGACAAAAAAAAGTCGTAGCGAGATGCTACGACTAGTATAAGTATGAAAACCACCAAGATACAACGAATACGAAGTTGATTTGTTAAAACCCTTTTGTGTACTTTGCGTCTTGCTGGTTAATAAATATTATAAACTTGCTAAAGCTTTGTTTAAAGTTTCACTTGGACGCATTGCTTTGTTAGCCAACTCATCATTTGGATGATAATAACCGCCAATATTTTGTGGTTTACCTTGTGCACCAATTAACTCAGCTGTAATTGTAGTTTCTTGTTCAGTTAAAGCTTTTGCCAATGGTGCAAATCTAGCTTGCAAATCAGTGTCTTTTGTTTGTTTAGCTAATTCTTGCGCCCAATATAAAGCCAAGTAAAAGTGAGAACCACGGTTATCAATTGTACCTAATTTCCTACCCGGAGATTTATCATTTGCTAAGAACAAAGCATTTGCTTCATCTAAAGCATCAGCTAGCACTTGTGCCTTGCTATTGTTTTGAGTTTGCGATAAATGTTCTAGAGAAGCTTGTAAAGCTAAAAACTCACCTAATGAATCCCAACGTAAGTAACCTTCTTCTATAAATTGTTCGATATGTTTTGGAGCAGAACCACCAGCACCTGTTTCGAACAAACCACCACCATTCATTAAAGGCACAATAGATAACATTTTAGCAGAAGTTCCTAACTCTAAAATTGGGAATAAATCTGTTAGATAATCACGTAATACGTTACCTGTTACCGAAATCGTATCCTCTCCTTTTCTAATTCTCGCTAAAGTAAATTTAGTAGCCGCAATTGGATCTAAAATTTGAATATCTAATCCTTTAGTATCGAAATCTGCTAAGTATTTTTTCACTTTTGCAATAATTTCTCTATCATGCGCTCTATTTTCGTCTAACCAGAAAACTGCTGGTGTAGCTGATAAACGAGCTCTATTTACTGCTAATTTAACCCAATCTTGTATTGGTGCATCTTTAGTTTGGCACATACGGAAGATATCTCCTTTTTCTACTTTCTGATCGAAGAAAAGTTTACCATTTGCATCCGTTACACGGATTGTTCCATTTGCTTTAGCTTGGAAAGTTTTATCGTGGGAACCATATTCTTCTGCTTTTTGCGCCATTAAACCAACGTTAGGTACAGAACCCATAGTTGTTACGTTAAAAGCACCGTGAGCTTTACAATCGTCTATTGTTGCGGTGTACACACCAGCATAACAACGGTCAGGAATTAAAGCGGTAGTATCTTGTGCTTTTCCATCCTTATTCCACATTTGACCAGAAGTACGGATCATTGCAGGCATCGAAGCATCTACAATTACATCCGATGGCACGTGTAGGTTCGTAATTCCTTTATCAGAGTTTACCATAGCCAACGCCGGACCATTTGCAATCGCCGAAGCTAAATCAGCTTCCACGTCTGCTTGCTTAGCATTGCCAGCAATTTTTGCGTACACATCACCTAAACCATTGCTGGTATCAACGTTAAGTTCCTTAAATAAATCAGCGTATTTTGTAAATACATCTGCGAAGTAAACTTCTACAATTGCCCCAAAAATAAGCGGATCAGAAACTTTCATCATCGTTGCTTTTAAATGTGCGGATAATAATGTTCCTTCAGCTCTTGTCGCTATAATTTCTTTAGCTACAAATGCTTTTAAAGCCGACAAACTTAAAGCCGAACTGTCAATCACTTCACCTGCTTTTAACGCGGCTAAACCTTTTAATTCAGTTACAGCACCATCTTCAGCTACAAACTCTATTTTAAATTGTGAAGCTTCGGCAACAGTTACAGATTTCTCTGAACCATAAAAATCACCTTCGCTCATACTTGCTACACGAGTTTTAGAATCTGCCGACCAAGCACCCATTGAGTGAGGATTAACTTTTGCGTAATTTTTAACCGCTTTTGGTGCTCTACGATCAGAGTTACCTTCACGTAAAACCGGATTTACTGCAGAGCCTAAAACCTTGCTATATTTTAATTTAATTGCTTTTTCTTCTTCAGTTTGTGCATTATCAGGATAGTTTGGTAATGCATAACCTTGTGCTTGTAATTCTGTAATGGCATCTACCAATTGCGGAATGGACGCAGAAATATTTGGTAATTTAATGATGTTAGCTTCTGGAGTTGAGGCTAATGCACCCAATTCTGATAAAGCATCACCTACTTTTTGTTCTTCTTTTAAATATTCTGGGAAGTTGGCTAAAATTCTTCCTGCCAATGAAATATCTCTGGTTTCTACATCAATACCAGCCGACGCCGTAAAAGCTTGCACAATTGGCAATAAAGAATAAGTAGCCAACATAGGCGCTTCATCAGTCTTGGTATAGATAATCTTCGAAGTATTCGACATAATTTTATGGTTTAATAAGGTAAACTGTACTGTGAATTAGTCCAATTTTTAAATCGGCTAAAGATAAAATAAATAGATGATTTTAAAGCCATTGAATTGTTAATTTGAAAATTTAAGGAAATAAAAAAGCAAAAAATGAGCTAATATAATTATATTGTCTATTAGTTTTTAGCCAAAATGTGGTGAAATAATTACACAAATTAAGGTGATAAAATAAAAGTAACGACTGATATTTACTGTTTAAAATATCCAACACTCAAAATTCAGCTATGAAAAACCATTCCCTTACCTCAGCTCTTTTAGGATCAGTTCTATTATTTGCAGCCTGCGGCATATCATGCGCTCAAACCACCCCTGCCACAAAAGTAAAAACTGGTGCTGGAAACATTATCGAGTTGCCTGAAGCTGATACACAAGCTAGCAAAACAAATTTTAGTAAAGTTGTGCCCTGGCCAGATGGAATGACGCCAACCGCACCAGCAGGATTTGTAGTGAGCAAATTTGCTGAGGGAATGAAAAGTCCTCGTAATATTGTAATTGCCCCAAATGGAGATGTGATTGTAGTGCTTTCAAATTCGCAACGCACCAGAGTAGAACAAGCGGCTAACGAAATAAGTGGCAAAGCTAAATCTGAAGTTCAAGGCAAAAGTGTAAACACAGTGATGTTGTTTAGAGATGCGAATAATGACGGCAAACCAGAAGTCATCTCTACTTTTTTATCAGGTTTAAATCAGCCTTATGGCGTAGCATTTATAGGAAAATCATTTTATGTAGCC
>JAIELS010000042.1 GCA_019752795.1 Sphingobacteriaceae bacterium | reverse complement strand
AGCTTCTCTGTTGGGATGTTTACTTCTTTTATTTTGGGATTCGGTTTATATGGATCTGTGTTTGTTTTCCCTGTTTTTGCGCAAAACCTGTTAGGTTTTACGCCTTTACAAACTGGTAAATTATTTATTGCAGGTGGTATTTGTACAATCTCGATGATGCCGTTTATTGGCATTATGCTAAAAAAAGGAGTCCCGGCACAGTTTATGGCAACAGGAGGAATGTTTTTATTCTTCGTTTTCTGCTACATGCTCAGCAAATCTACTTTAGCTTCTGGAACAGACGATTTTTTCTGGCCATTGGTAATTAGAGGTTTTGGTATGGCTTTACTTTTTGTACCATTAACAACTTTGGCTATGCAAGACTTAACAGGCCCAGAAATTGGACAAGGATCTGGCTTAAACAATATGAGTAGACAATTAGGTGGGTCTTTTGGAATTGCGGCATTAACTACATTAATTCATGTTCGTGCTGGATTTCACAGAAGTAATTTATTAACAAATATAAACGATTATAATCCTTCATTTACACAAAAGCTAAATGGCTTAATGAGTAATTTTATGGCAAAGGGTGCTTCTTTTATGGATGCAAAACTAATGGCTATGAAAGCCATAGAAGGATCTGTGATTAAACAAACGATGTTGCTTACTTACAATGACGCTTATTGGGTAGCCGGACTTGTGATGTTGTTTTCTATTCCTTTGCTTTACCTGCAGAAATTTAAAAAGAATACAAACATCCCTGTGGATGCCCATTAAAAATAAAACGGTTCCGATTTGAAGTCGGAACCGTTTCTCCCAAAAAATTAACAATTAGTAACAAAATTTCTTAAAAATAAATTTTGTAAATGTTTTAAAGATGTTTTAACCTTTAGATATACAAGGTATGATTTTTTTATAAAACCTCAAAATTAAAACCGTATTTTTATTAGTTAGGTTTCCTAACCTATAATATCCTTGAGAAGCAATAGTTTTAACACAGAATATCAACACCTATTACCAAAACAATTAGGACGTTAAATATGAAAAAGTTGAATTTTATTATTGTTAATCTTTTTTTGGCTCTTGTTCTCCTTAATGTAATTCCATAAATTAATTCAAGAAAATGCAACTAAATTGGGTTTTTAAATCATTTGAAGAGCTAACAACTATAGAGCTCTATTCCATTTTGCAATTGCGAAGTGAAGTTTTCGTAGTAGAGCAAAACTGTGTTTATCAAGATATTGATGGTAAAGACAAAAAATCATTCCATTTAATGGCTTGGCAAGGCAATCAATTAACTGCTTACACACGTTTAGTTCCTCCTGGAATTTCTTTTATTGAAGCAAGTATCGGCAGGGTTATTACTTCTCCCAAATACCGCGGCTTAAGCATAGGGATTACGTTAATGGAAAAAAGTATTCATCACACTTTACAAAGTTATACTACAAATAAAATTAGAATTGGTGCACAACTTTATCTTAAAAAATTTTATGAAGGTTTTAATTTTGTGGCTCAGGGAGACGAGTTTTTAGAAGACGGGATTCCTCATATCGAAATGCTTTTAGAAAAATAATTTCTTATCATACGTCAACCGTTCATTACACTAACTTGTTTTACTTTTGTATTAGCTTAAAATAAAACAAATGGCAACGTTAAATCAATTTAAAAATTTCACCTCTGGCTTACCTCAAACAGCGTTAATGCCGGTTCTATTTATGGGACATGGATCGCCGATGAATGGAATTGAAATCAATGAATTTAGCTCAAAATGGGAAGAGATAGCTAAAAAAATTCCAGTCCCACAAGCTGTATTAGTTATTTCGGCACATTGGTTTACAAAAGGCACAAAAATTACGGCAATGGATTTACCTCCTACCATACACGATTTTGGCGGATTCCCTCAAGCACTTTTTGATGTTCAATATCCTGCACCGGGAAACCCAGAATTGGCAAAAGAAACAGCGGATTTGGTAAAATCTACCTCTATTCTTTTAGATCACGATTGGGGATTAGATCACGGTGCTTGGTCGGTAATAAAACATATGTATCCAGCAGCAAATATTCCGATTTTACAATTGAGTATCGACTATACAAAAGAGGCAAAATTTCATTATAATTTAGCTAAAGAACTTTATGCCTTGCGCAAAAAAGGAGTCTTAATTTTAGGTAGTGGTAATATGGTTCATAATTTAAGAATGATGAGCTGGGAAATGATAAACGGGGGAGGTTATGATTGGGCAATTGAAGCCAATGAAAAATTTAAAACCGCTATCTTAACCAAAAATCATCAGCCTTTAATTAACTACCAAACCATGGGTAGCGATGTAATATTGGGCATACCAACACCAGAACATTATTTGCCTTTAATGTATTCTTTAGGCTTGCAAAATGAGCAAGAAGAAGCGAGTATTTTTAATGATAAAGCTGTTGGTGGTTCACTAACAATGACTTCGGTACAAATAGGAAATTAGTTTTACATTAATTTCTTTAATAATTTTAGCACCCATTCCTTCCCTATATATGGCGGATAAATCATACTGTTAAAATCAATTCCGGCTTGAAACATAATTGATCGCTCGTGAGAGAAATTTTTAAAACCAAATACTCCATGACTAGCACCCATACCACTTCCGTTTACGCCGCCAAAAGGTAGTTTTGGGTTACTAATATGAATTAAAACGTCATTTACACAAGTTCCGCCAGCACTGGTGTTTTTAATGATGTAATTAATATTCTTATCGCTTTTGCTAAATATATA
Source organism: Sphingobacteriaceae bacterium (assembly GCA_019752795.1). GTDB lineage: Bacteria > Bacteroidota > Bacteroidia > Sphingobacteriales > Sphingobacteriaceae > Pedobacter. Next base: position 8,686 of record JAIELS010000042.1, on the reverse strand, counting down.
TAATGCTAAAGGCTTACTTTTTAAATTAATTTGTTCAAGAACTTCATCCAAATCTTTATAAGTAATGATTGGTAAAATTGGTCCAAAAATCTCGTCTTCCATTACTTTCGTTCCTGCTGGAATTTTACTTAAAATCACAGGGCTTATCGTTTGATTTTTATCGTCAAATTCACCTCCAAAATCTATTCTTGCTCCTTTTTCTACCGCTTCATTTACCAAACCCTTCAATCGCTCATAATGATTTGAGCTAATTATTTTTCCATATGTTTTTGGGTCAATTTTATCTGCCGTCTTGAAATACATTTTCTTCGCCGCAGACTTGTATAAACCGATAAATTCATCTAGCTGTTGCTCATGTACAAAAACATAATCTGGCGCAATACAAGTTTGTCCGCTATTTACCAATTTACCCCAGGCAATTTTTTCAGCTGCCTTTTGTAGGTTTACATCCTTATCAATAATTGTGGGCGATTTACCCCCTAGCTCTAAAGTAACTGAAGATAAATTTTTCGCTGCCGCCTCCATTACAACTTTGCCAATTTTTGTACTTCCAGTAAAAAATATATGATCAAAAGGAAGTTTTAAAAGTACTGTAGAAACATCTGCATTTCCTTCAAAGCAGGCAGCTTCTTGTTTATCGAAAGCTTCTTTAATTATTTCTCCTACAACTTTACTCGTAGCTGGACTTAGCTCAGAAGGTTTAATCATCACACAATTCCCTGCGGCAATTGCAGAAATTAGCGGACTAATTGTTAACTGAAAAGGATAATTCCAAGGTGCAATAATTAAACAAACTCCTTTCGGCTCGTAATATATTCTGTTTTTTGCCAAAGGATTGCTCATCGTTTTACCGATCCTTTTTGGCCTCATCCATTTACTTAAATTCTGGATGGCGTAATCTAATTCTCCATAAACGAAAATAAGTTCTGTTACCGCACTTTCGAAATTACTTTTACGTAAATCGTTCTGCAAAGCCTCATAAATTTTACCCTCGTATTTTTCAATTATTCGCTTTAAATTCCTTAAAGTTTCAATGCGCTTTGACGCATCAGATTTTCTAAGCGTATATTTGTAAGCTTGTTGGGCTTTAAAAGTTAAATCGATTTCTTGTGCTATACTCATAATAATCTATCGGTTCTAGATTGTTAAATATAGTTAAATGGCTACATAATTTATTAAAAGCACATCCAATTATGGCATATTGCGTATATAATTGAACAAATAATATTCTGATGAAAAAGCAATTATTCTTTTTTTTAATATGGATTGCCTTTTTTGGCAACCTAAAAGCACAAACCATTAAAACAGACGTATTGGTAGTTGGAAATGGCAACGCCGCGATTGCTGCTGGACTTCAATCGGCTATTTCTGGGGTTAAAACAACTGTATTACTTCAGGCAGGCGGTTTTGATATAAACCCAATAACTGGAGATTTAAACTCTGGCTTACAGGCTGCATTTTTAAAAAAGATGAAAGCTATTGATACTTCCCAAAACACAGTTTTTACCAAACAAACCGCTAACGACGTATTAAAAAAATGGACGGACAGCACAAAAAATTTAACCATTATTAGAGATTTGTTATGGATAAAAGCAGAAAAAGCTGGAAACAATTGGAATTTTAAATTAAGTGATGGCAAAACAATCAAAACAAAAATATTAATTAACCCTGCAGACCAAAAGCTAAACGAGGCTTTAAAAATTACTGCTCCAAAAAGTACATGGACTAGTTTAGATTATAATTCGACTATTTATAGAACAAGTATTGCTTCAGGAAAATTTACAACAAAAACTACCGGAAATTTATTTTCCATGTTTGACTTATTTATTCCTTTACAAGAAAACCTAGTATGGGTTAGTGATTCACAAAGCATGCTAATGGGCCAAGCCGCTGGAGCAACCGCAGCATACGCCGCCTTTTTTAAAACTAAAACCTCATTGGCTAATCTAAAAACTATTCAAGGAGAGTTGCTCAATTACAAATTAGATTTAATGCCTTTTGATGACATCAATCAATCTGACACTAATTGGAAAGCGATACAAATGATTGGCTTAACAGGGGTTTTAAAAGGTGAGATTAAAGACAATAAGGTGATTTTCTCTCCAGAAACACAGGTGAACGTAGATGAAATCAAACAACCTATAAAAGATTATTTTTATAAAGCCCAAATTTGGTTTGATGATTATAAAAATCCGATGATGACTTTATCATCTACTTTAGATATGATTTGTTATGTAGGGAATAAATCTCCTGAAAACACAAAAAAAGAAGTAGAAAAAAAATGGAAAACAAGCTATAATTTCAAATCTGATTTTAACTTAAATAAAATGATTAATAGACGCGAATTTGCCGTGTTATTACAAGATTATATGCCTCCTTTTAATGTTAACATAGACAATAAAGGTAAAGTAGTCCGTTGATTCTCAGTGTAGGTTTTAATTTACTGTAACATTTATAAAACGTTGCTAAGCTTTAGTTTATGTAACTGCTTTTTTATATAAATTGCACTCATAACCTAATCAAAATGAAGAAACTTTATCTATTTAATCTCTTTTTTACGCTTTTGCTATGCAATGCTTTTGCACAAAGCCAACAAGATTACAGCAACAACGCTAATCTAGCCCAAAGGATTAAGGCGCTTGCTCAAAAATACCCTCAATGGGTTAAAACAAAATCTTTAACACAAACCACAGGTGGAAAAGACATCTGGATGCTTACATTAGGATCTGGTCAAACAGAAAACAAACCTGCAATTGCAGTGGTTGGTGGTGTAGAAGGTAAACATCTACTTGGGGTAGAAATGGCAATTGGTTTTGCAGAAAAACTAATGGCTTCTACTACAACAGATAGCATCAAAAATCTATTGACCAAACAAACTTTCTATGTTTTCCCTAACATGAGCCCTGATGCTACCGAGCAATATTTTGCAAAAATAAAATCAGAGCGTAGCGGAAATGCAACCAAAACGGATGATGACCGTGATGGCAAGATAAATGAAGACGACTTTGACGATTTAGATGGCAATAGCAAGATTACGATGATGCGCATTTTAGATCCGACAGGGAAATACAAACTAAATTCTGATGACCCTCGCTCTTTAATCCTAGCAGATGCAAGTAAAGGAGAAAATGGAAAATACATTTTGTTATCTGAAGGTATAGATAATGATAAAGACGGCAATTTTAATGAAGACGGAGAAGGCGGAATTGCCTTTAATAAAAACGCCAGCTTTAACTTTAAGGCTTTTGCGCCGGGCGCAGGAGATTATGCTGTTTCTGAGAAAGAAAACAGAGCCCTGTTTGATTTTCTTTTTGATGCCTTTAATGTTTATGCAGTTGTAACGTTTGGTCCTACAAATAACTTATCTACACCAGTAACTTTTAGTCCTGCTGGGATTTCTAAAAGAATTATTACCGGTTGGTTCGAAGCTGATGCAAAATCAAATGCTTTAGTTTCTGAGCGTTATAATAAAATTACCAAAACTAAAGATGCTCCTAAAACTCAAGCTGAAGGTGGAGATTTTTCACAATGGGCTTATCTTCATTATGGTCGTTTAAGTTTTAGCACACCGGGGTGGTGGGTACCGAAAGTATCACCAGACTCGGCTCGTAAAGAGAAAAAGTTTGTAAATGAAGATGCAAATGCTTCTTATTTACGTTGGGCTGCCAGCCAAGGCATTACAAATACATTTACACCTTGGAAAGCTATTAATCACCCTGATTTCCCTGGTAAAACTGTTGAAGTGGGTGGAATTGATCCTTTTGCGCTAATTAATCCGCCATATAAAATGGTAGATAATATTGTTGCAAAACATACTGATTTTGTTGTTGGTTTAGCGGCAATGGCTCCTCAAATCAATTTAATCAATTTAAAATCTGAAAAAGTAGGCGATGGATTAACACGCGTAACTTTAACGGTAATGAATGATGGCGAACTACCTACCTATACTAAGATTGGAGACCGAAGTTATTTCTTGAAAAAAATTATTGTAAAATTAAATACAAATAATAATCAAACAGTAATTAGCGGACGTAAAACTCAATCTTTAGAAAGTATTCCGGCTAAAGGATTTAATGAATTAACGTGGTTAATTAAAGGCAATGGTAAAATTACTATTGATGCCGGAAGCCCAACTACAGGTAGTAAATCAATCGAGGTATCATTATAAATCAAAAACACAATGAGAATTAAACATACTATTCTTTTGGCTGCAATGATTTTGTGTGCCGGAATTTTAAAAGCCCAAAAACCAGAAAATGTAATTGCTGCTGTTGGCAGTCCACCTAACCCAAAAGTTGCCGTTAGTTGGAATCGTTATAACGACTATACCGCTATTACTGATATTTGTAAAAGACTTGCAGCAGCCTATCCAAATTTGGTTAAGCTAGAGTCTATGGGCAAATCATTTCAAGGTAAAGACCTTTGGGTAATGACAATTACAGATAATAAAATAGGCAATCCGGATAAAAAACCGGCAATGTATATTGATGGAAATATCCACTCTAATGAAATACAAGGAAGCGAGTTTGCTTTATATACCGCTTGGTATTTAGTTGAGATGCATGGTGCAGGCAACAAATCAATCCAATCTTTATTGGCAGATAAAACTTTTTATATTGCGCCTACAATTAATCCAGATGCTAGAGATAATTTTATTCATCAAGCTAATACTGCAAATTCTCCACGTACTGGATTAATTCCTATAGACAACGACAGAGATGGCTTTACAAACGAAGATGGCTTTGACGATTTAGATGGTGATGGACACATTGTGATGATGCGCCGCAAAAGCGCAACAGGTAAATACAAAGTTGACCCAACAGATCCTAGAAGAATGATTATGGTGGGTAATGATGAAAAGGGAGAATATGAATTATTAGGCTCAGAAGGAATTGACAATGACGGAGACGGATTTGTAAACGAAGACGGTGAAGGTGCATATGATCCAAACCGCGACTGGGGATGGAATTGGCAGCCAAATTATATTCAAAGTGGAGCTTATAAATATCCTTTTTCTATTCCAGAAAACAGAGCTATTCTTGATTTTGTAATGAAACATCCTAATATTGCCGCAGCACAATCTTATCATAACAATGGCGGTATGATTTTAAGAGGACCTGGTGCTTTAGAAGATTTAGACACTTATAATGCAGCAGACGTAAGAGTTTATGACGCCTTAGGTAAAAAAGGCGAAGAAATGCTTCCTGGTTATAGATATTTAGTTGTTTATAAAGATCTGTATTCTGTATTTGGCGGCGAATTAGACTGGTTTTATGGCGGCAGAGGAATTTATACTTTTTCTAATGAACTATGGACAGGCTATTCTATGTATAACAAAACAGATGGCGAAAACAGTCAAAATCAAACCTATACATTTGATAAAGATTTATTAATGAATGACGCATTTGTTAATTGGCATCCATTTAAACACCCAACCTATGGAGATATAGAAATCGGCGGTTTCAAGAAAACTTATACGCGTTTACATCCTGGTTTCTTATTAGAAAGTGATGCACATCGCAATATGGCTTTTAGTGTTTATCACGCCTATAACACCCCTAAATTAGCCGTAGGAGAAATTGAAGTAAAAGAAATTGGAAACGGATTAAAACAGGTTACAGCAGTCGTTACAAACGAGAGGATGATTCCAACACACTCTAGCCAAGATGTAAAAAACAACATTGAAGTTCCAGACGTGATTACTTTAACTGGCGGAACTGTGGTTGCGGGAATGATTGTTAACAATCGAGATATGGGTTTCACGACAGAGCAAAAAATAGATCCGGCAAATATTAAAATAGACAATATTGCAGGTAATTCATTTGTAACTGTTCGCTGGATTGTTAAAGGAGGAAGTAAATTTACTGTTGCAGTTAGCAGTAAAAAGGGTGGAGAAGCAAGTAAAACTAACTAAATATAAGTCACTTCGAGTGAGTAAAGCGACGAGAAATCTATTAATTAGGTTTCTCGCTTAACTCACAAGAGCAACAAACAATTATATCATGAAAAAATATCTTATTCTATTTTTAATCCTTTCTGCTGCAGCAAAAGCACAACAACTTGCTCCATTGTCTGTACAGAAAATTATGCGAGACCCTAAATGGATGGGTGTGGCACCAACAAACTACCGTTGGTCTGGAGATAGCAAAACTGTTTTCTTTAATTGGAACCCAGAAAATAAAGAAAAAGACCCAGCATATAAAGTGAGTGTAATTACTAATAAACCAGAAATTACAGAAGATAACGCCGCTGAAAATGCTGCTGAAAAAATTTATACCTACAATAAGGATAAGTCTTTAGGCCTTTCGGAAAAAGGTGGAGATATCTACTTGTTTAATTTTAAAACAAATAAAGAAACTCGTTTAACAAATACCGTTGATAGAGAATCTGGTTCTTATTTTTTATACAACAATGATGTAGTATTTCAACGTGGTGATAACTTATTTCAAGTAAGTTTATCAAGTGCAGAAATGAAACAATTAACCAATTTCATTAAAGGAAAAAGACCGGTTTTAGGCGCACCACAACCTGGAGGAAATATGGTAAGAACGGCCCCTACAATACAAGACAGTTGGTTAAGAACTGACCAAACAGAACTATTCGATATTATTAAAAAAAGAAATAAGCAAGGCGCTGGTGGGGCTCAAGGAATGGGCGGAGCACGTCGTTTTGGATTTGGCGGTGGCGCAGCAGATCCTAATCAAAGAACAATAAAACCAATCTATCTTGATGATAAATTTTTATCAAGCTTAAAAGTTAGTCCAGATGGAAAATATGTAACCTATCGATTAACAACTCCAGCGACAAACAATCACAACACTATTGTTCCTAATTATGTTACAGCTTCTGGTTATACTGAAGATATTCCTGGTCGTACAAAAGTTGGAGAAAACCAATCGGTATCTGAAGCTTTTATTTTAAATTCAGAAAAAGATAGCGTTTATGCTGTTAAAACAGGTCAAATTCCTGGGATAAAAGATTTACCAGATTATGTAAAAGATTATCCAAAACAATTAGAAGAGCGTACAAAGAAAAACGAAGACCGTAAGGTTGATTTAGGTGTGCCAAATTGGAATGAAAATGGAACTGCCGCTTTTATTACTGCAAGTTCTCAAGACAACAAAGATTTATGGATTTTAAAACTAGATGCAACAACTGGAAACGTTAGTATATTAGATCGTCAACGCGATGAAGCATGGATTGGCGGTCCAGGTGTTGGTCGCAGTATTCAGTGGATTGATAATAATCGTTTCTACTACCAAAGTGAAGCAACGGGCTATTCTCATCTTTACGTTTATAATATTGCTACAGGTGATAAAAAACAAATTACTTCTGGCAAATGGGAAGTACAACGAGTACAGTTATCAAAAGATAAAACTACTTTTTATATCTCTGGTAACAAGGAACATCCTGGAATTACCCACTTTTATAAAATCAGTGTAAATGGTGGCGACTTAATTCAAATCACTTCAATGAAAGGCGGTAATGAAGTTACCATGTCGCCAGACGAGAAATGGTTAGCAATTAACTATTCTTATATGGATAAGCCTTGGGAATTATATATTCAAGCAAATAAACCTGGCGCTAAAGCCGTTCAGATTACTAAATCTACTTCAGCAGAATTTGATAGCTACAAGTGGCGTCAACCAGACTTAGTAAGCTTCAAAAATCGTTATGGTGCAGATGTGTATGCAAGAGTTTATCCAGCAACAAACCCGCATCCAAACAAACCAGCTGTTGTTTTTGTACATGGCGCAGGTTATTTGCAGAACGTACATTATTGGTGGAGCCAATATTTCAGAGAATACATGTTTAACAATATGTTAGCAGATAATGGCTATACCGTAATTGATATCGATTATACAGCAAGTTCTGGCTACGGTAGAGATCACCGTACTGGTATTTACAGAAATATGGGTGGAAAAGATTTAACGGATCAAGTAGATGGCGTTAAAATGTTAGTTGAAAAATATGGCGTTAATCCTAAACACGTAGGTTTATATGGCGGCTCTTATGGTGGCTTCATCACACTTATGGGTTTATTTAAGGAGCCAGAAGTTTTCGCCTCTGGCGCTGCTTTACGCTCGGTTACAGATTGGGCGCATTACAACCATGGCTATACTTCCAATATCTTAAACGAACCTTTCAATGATCCAATTGCATATAAACGCAGTTCTCCTATCTACTATGCAGATAAACTAAAAGGAGATTTATTAATGCTACACGGTATGGTTGATGTAAACGTTAATTACCAAGACATTGTAAGACTTTCGCAACGTTTAATTGAATTAGGTAAAGACAATTGGGAGTTGGCTTCTTACCCAGTAGAAGATCATGGTTTTGTTGAACCAAGTAGTTGGACTGATGAGTATAAACGTATTTTTAAATTATTTGAAACAACGTTGAAGAAATAGTTTAAACTAAACTTTAAGAGCCGCATCATAGGAGAATATCCCTCTTCTTTGATGCGGCTTTTTTGCGAATCCTTGAAATATACCCCATTATTTTTACATATTAATTTAGCTGTCATAATCTCCGTTTTTCAATATTACTTTTGTAAAAAAGAAAGGTAAAGCTGTTAAAAATATTTAAATAGACAAAATCTAATAAAATTTACTTTTGTATAGTTTTTATCTATATCGCTATCAATACTAAGTATATAAGATAACTCTAAAATGATTTTTTT
>JAIELS010000032.1 GCA_019752795.1 Sphingobacteriaceae bacterium | reverse complement strand
TGTAAATAATCCATCCGATTTGCCTGATCCAAGTAAATTAGATTCTGTTGAAGAACCTTATATCAAAGCAAATATCATTACCAAAGCTGAGTTTGTTGGTCCTGTAATGTCCCTTTGTATTCAAAAAAGAGGAATTATTGTTAACCAATCTTACTTAACTTCTGATCGTGTTGAGTTAGTTTTTGAAATCCCAATGGGAGAAATTGTATTTGATTTTTATGATAAATTAAAAACACTCTCTAAAGGTTATGCTTCTTTCGATTACCATCAAGTTGGTTACAGAAAATCTGATTTGGTACGTTTAGATATGTTATTGAACGATGAGCCAGTTGATGCTTTATCTTCATTAATTCACCGTAGCAATGCATACGATTTTGGTAAAAAAATCTGTGAAAAATTGAGAGAATTAATTCCTCGTCAGCAATTTGAAATTAAGATACAAGCTTCTATCGGCGCAAAAGTTATTGCTCGTGAAACCCTTAGTGCTTTGCGTAAAGATGTTACTGCCAAATGTTACGGCGGTGATATTTCTCGTAAACGTAAGTTATTAGAGAAACAGAAAAAAGGTAAAAAACGCATGCGCCAAGTTGGTAACGTAGAAATTCCACAATCAGCGTTTATGGCGGTTTTAAAATTAGACTAAAATAGTTATGTGTTGCAGGTTACGTGTTACCTGTAACTCTCAACTCTTAACTCATAACTCATAACTCAAATGCAATTACTCGACGGCAAATTCGCATCAGAAAAGATAAAAGCAGAAATAGCAGAAGAAGCAGCAGCTTTTTTAGCACAAAGTGGACGTAAACCTCATTTAGTTGCCATTTTAGTTGGTAATGACGGTGGTAGCGAAACCTATGTGGCTAGCAAGATGAAAAACTGTGAGAAAGTTGGTTTTAAATCTTCGTTATTTAGATATGATAATTCGGTAACAGAAGCTGAATTGTTAGCTAAAATTGAAGAAATTAACAAAGATGCTGATGTAGATGGTTTAATTGTTCAATTGCCTTTGCCAAAACATATAGACCCAGAAAAAGTTACTGAAACAATTGATTATCGCAAAGATGTTGACGGATTTCACCCTGTAAATTTGGGCAGAATGATGCGTAATTTACCTTGTTTTATTCCTGCAACACCGTACGGAATTTTGTTAATGTTGCAAGCTTACAATATTGATACAACTGGAAAACATTGCGTAGTTGTAGGTAGAAGTAATATTGTTGGCAGCCCGATGAGTATTTTAATGGCTCGTAATGCAAATCCTGGAAATTGTACGGTTACGCTTACACACAGTAAAACGCATAACCTAAAAGAAATGGTTTTGCAGGGAGATATTGTTATTGCTGCTATCGGTAAAAAGAATTTCGTAAAGCAGGATATGGTTAAACCTGGAGCAATTATTATTGATGTAGGTATTAATAGAGAAGAAAGTGAGACTACAAAATCTGGCTATAAATTATATGGTGATGTAGATTTTGAAAATGTTGCACCAAAAGCATCTTGGATAACTCCTGTTCCTGGTGGTGTAGGTTTAATGACCATTGTAGGATTGTTGAAGAATACATTGGCATCTGCTAAAGGAGAGATTTATTCTTAAACTAAAGTTAAAAGTTCATTTAATTTTACACGTGTAAATAATTTTTATTTCACGTATAAATTATTATCTTTGATTATTAAATTATAAGATTATGGATACGAAACTAACTTTAAGTTTTAATCAGGAAGTTGTTACCAAGGCTAAAAAATATGCCGCTGATAATAACATCAGTCTTTCTAGGCTAATTGAGCACTTATTAACTCAAGTAACTGCAAAAGAATATAAATCTTTAGAAGATTTCCCTGTAGCTGATTGGGTAAGCATGGTTGCCGAAGGCGAAGTAGAATATAAAAGAACACCAAAAACTTCTCGTAAATCTAGCAAAAATGAGTTTTTCTCATCTAAAAAATAATGGTTAGGATTTTCTTAGATGCCAATGTACTTGTTTCTGTATTAAACAAGGAATATCCATTATTTACGTATTCATCCAGAATTTTAAGTTTAGCTTCCAATCCAAAATTTGAAGTTTACACCTCTCCCATGTGTTTAGCTATTGCATTTTACTTTGCAGAGAAAAAACACAAAACTGCATTAGCAAAACATAAAATTAATTTACTTTGTGAGCATATCCATATTGCAGAAAATTTAACTAATGGGGTTCTGAATACTTTAAATAATAAAAAAATACATGATTTTGAAGATGGTTTGGAATATTATGCAGCTAAAGAAGTTGAATGCAATTGTATTGTAACTGAAGATACGGATGATTTTTATTTCTCTGAAATTGAAGTTTTAGATTGCAAGGGGTTCTTTAATCGTTATTTATTAGATTAGATTGTCATTCTGAGCATCGCGAAGAATTTCTGAAGCGAATATCTAAATGAGATTCTTCACTGCGTTCAGAATGACAAATATGCTTAAGAAAACAACCTCTTCAACCAACCTTGTTTAAAGCCAACATACAATCCATCCTCTTTTAACTCAGTTGGATAAATATTGATATAATCACCTTGTCCTTCTGCCCCTCGTCCTGTAGTTAAACTATATTCGTATCGATGTATTGGGCAAACTATATTGCCATGTTTACACCAACCGCCACTTAAGATACCACCAGCATGTGGACAAGTATTATCGATAACATGAAACTGTCCGCTGTTTTTAACCAAGCAGAGTTTCTTGTTGTTAGCTACAATCATCTTTACAAAATCATCACTATTTAACTCTTGTTTTGACAAAACCTTTACCCAAATCATCTTTTGTAGTTTATTGAATGTGTATATTTGCGCTCTAATTTACGAAATGGCACACAATATACCAGAAGATGGCACATTACTTCCTTTAATGGAAGAGTTTTACACCATACAAGGTGAAGGTTTTAATACTGGAAAAGCAGCATACTTTATCCGTTTGGGTGGTTGCGACGTAGGTTGCCATTGGTGCGACGTAAAAGAAAGTTGGGATGCAGAGCTACATCCACTTACTTTAACTGATGATATTGTAGCTAAAGCTGATACTTTTCCAGGGAAAGCTGTTGTTGTTACTGGTGGCGAGCCGTTAATTTATAATTTAGATTATCTCACAAAAAAACTTCAGGAACGAAATATTTTAACTTTTATAGAAACATCTGGTGCTTACCCGCTTTCAGGTTCATGGGATTGGATTTGTCTTTCGCCAAAGAAATTTAAAGCTCCAAGACCAGATATTACTCCTTTCGCAAACGAATTAAAAGTTATCGTTTTTAATAAAAGTGATTTCGAATGGGCTGAAAAATATGCTGAAACTGTATCTCCTACTTGTAAACTTTATTTACAACCAGAGTGGTCTAAATCTAAAGAAATGACACCATTAATTGTAGATTATGTAATGGAGAACCCACGTTGGGAGATTTCTTTACAGACTCACAAATTTTTAAATATCCCTTAATACCATTGATTAACAAGTCAATAGAGAAAAATGATTAACTTACAAAAGCTAAGTATTAAACCTGCATTACGGTAAAATACGACTAGAGAAAATTCAATCAATTAGGCTATATTAATTAAACTAATAAAAAAATAATGGAACAAAATTTTAAAAATCATACTAGACTTAATCCACCTTTTCATTTTTTTGCAGTTCCTGCTACTTTAATTGGATTAGGATTTTCAATTTATAAGTTTACAGATCAGCAAGACCTAACTAGCGCCTTAATAATTTGTGGATTTATATTACTTGGATTTGCATTAGCGTTTGCTAGAATGTACGCATTAAAAGCACAAGATAGAGCAATTAGAGCAGAAGAAAAATTACGCTATTTTATCTTAACCAATAAAATGTTACCATCTCAATTAAGAATGGGACAAATTATAGCATTACGTTTTGCAAGCGACGAAGAATTTGTATCGCTAACTGAAAGAACTATTGCTGAAAATTTATCTTCGAAAGAAATAAAAATGGCTATTAAAAACTGGAAAGCAGATTACAATAGAGTTTAAAACTTATCGCAATCTGCTTAAAGTATGTTAAGTAATAATGCTTAAATTATTGCTTGTCTAATTCTAAGTAGTTTAATTAATAAATCTTCAAGCAAAGCGAGGTTTAACATATTAGCACCATCAGATTTTGCATTAGCAGGATCTGGGTGAGTTTCTATAAACAAACCATCAGCACCCACTGCAATAGCAGCTTTTGCAATTGTGGTTATTAATTCTGGTTTACCACCAGTAACTCCACTACTTTGATTTGGTTGTTGTAAAGAGTGCGTACAATCCATTACTACCGGAACTCCAAAGCTTTGCATTTCAGGTAAACCACGATAATCGACTATTAAATCTTGGTATCCAAAGGTATTACCTCTATCTGTCAATACCACTCTATTGTTTCCAGAATCTATAATTTTATCAACTGCAAATTTCATAGAACCAGCAGATAAAAACTGTCCTTTTTTAACATTTACAACTTTACCAGTTTCAGCAGCAGCAATTAATAAGTCTGTTTGGCGACATAAAAATGCGGGTATTTGTAAAACATCAACATATGCCGCAGCCATTGCAGCTTCTTTACTTTCGTGAATATCGGTTACCGTTGGAACATCAAATTCTTTACCTACTTTTTCTAAAATTTTCAATGCTTTTTCATCGCCAATACCAGTAAAAGAACTCCCTTTACTCCTATTTGCTTTGCGATATGATCCTTTAAAAATAAAAGGAATATTTAGTTTATCTGTAAGAGTAACAATTTTTTCAGCTATGCTTAATGCCATATCTTCGCTTTCAATAGCACACGGGCCAGCCATTAAGAAAAAATTATTAGAATTTGTATGTTTTAATTTATCAATAGAAAAGTTAATCATGCTAATATTATGTTTGCCACAAAGGGCCTTTAGATTTTTTAATTACCGAATTCCGACATGAATTTGATACGCATTAACTGAATTTCTTCACGTGTATAATCACTTTCTCCTAGTTCTTTTAAAGCCGCATCTATAGAATCATTTTCTGCAGATTTAAAGTAATCGTAAACTTCATCTTGTCTATCTTCATCAATTACCTCATCAACAAAATAGCCCAAATTTAATTTAGTTCCTGAATTTACAATTGCTTCAACCTCTTTTAATATGTCAACATAAGTAATGCCTTTTGAACGAGCAATATCTTCTAATCCAATTTGTCTATCAATATTTTGAATGATAGAAACTTTTATTGCCGACTTATTTGCTTGGGTTTTAATTACTAAATCAATTGGTCGTTCTATGTCATTATCTTCAACATATTTTTTAATCAATTCGATAAAACTACCGCCAAATTTAAGCGCTTTACCATTTCCAACTCCAGAAATTTGTTTCAATTCATCCATAGATATTGGATAGTGCGTACACATTTCCTCTAAAGATGGATCTTGAAAAACTACAAAAGGTGGAACATTTTTCTGTTTAGCAAGTTTCTTTCTTAAATCTTTTAGTAAACCTAATAGTTGAGTATCTAGTGCCCCAGTCCCATGTTTAACATCATCTTCATCATCATCTGCTGCGCTTTCAATCAATTCATTTAAAATAAATTTTAAACTATATGGATTTTCAATAAAATCTCTGCCAATTTTAGTTAAATGTAATAAACCGTAGTTGTCAATATCTTTTGCAACAAAATTATTTAGTACGGCTTGTCTAATTAGAGATTTCCAATGGATTTCTCCATCTTGTTTACCCAAACCATATTCAGGTAATTTATTTTGTTCATAAGCAATAGTCTGAGCTGTTTCACTTCCCATAAAAATGTTAAGTAAATGAGTATCATCAAATTTTTCGCCTGTAGATTCTACTAGTTTTAAAAATATCAATAAATTTTCTTCGGCTTCAAACTGTTGTTTAGGTTTTTTGCAATTATCACACATGCAATTACAACCAGTTTCATTAAAATTCTCTCCAAAATAATGTAAAATCTGTTTTCTACGACAAACGCCAGATTCTGCATAATCTATTACTTCTTTTAAAATTTGGGTACCTATTTCTCTTTCCGAAACAGGCTTATCTTTCATAAACTTAGCTAGTTTATCAACGTCTTTTTGTGCATAAAAAGAAATGCAAATACCTTCTCCACCGTCACGTCCAGCCCTACCTGTTTCTTGGTAGTAACCTTCCATGCTTTTAGGTATATCGTGATGTATGACGAAACGAACGTCTGGTTTATCTATTCCCATACCGAAAGCAATTGTTGCAACAATTACTTCAGCATCTTCCATTAAAAATTTATCCTGTGTATCAGCTCTTACTTTTGGCTCTAAACCTGCATGATAAGGTAAAGCTTTAATACCATTAAGGTTAAGGGCTTCAGCAACTTCTTCTACTTTTTTACGACTTAAGCAATAAATAATACCAGATTTACCTGTATTGTATTTGATGTATCTGATAATTTCTTTAATCACATCACGCTTAGGGCGGATTTCATAAAACAAATTTGGTCTGTTAAATGACGATTTAAACAAAGTTGCATCAGTCATTTGCAAATTCTTAACGATATCTTGCTGTACTTTAGGTGTAGCCGTAGCTGTTAATGCGATAATAGGAATATGTTCTCCTAAACCGGTTATTACTTGTCTAATTTTGCGATATTCTGGTCTAAAATCATGCCCCCATTCAGAAATACAATGCGCTTCATCAACTGCAACGAAAGAAATTTTAAGCAATTTCAAGAATTCGATATTTTCCTGTTTTGCTAATGACTCTGGTGCAACGTATAATAATTTGGTTTGCCCATCAAGCAAATCAGATTTAACTTGAGTAAGTTCTGTTTTATTTAAAGATGAATTCATGAAATGAGCGATACTATCGCTCCCCCCAAATGCTCTCAATTGATCAACTTGGTTTTTCATCAAAGCGATTAACGGGGAAATTACAATTGCAGTTCCTTCGCTCATTAATGCTGGTAATTGGTAGCAAATTGACTTACCACCACCCGTAGGCATAATTACAAACGTATTATTTCCTTCTAAAATATTGGTAATTATTGCCTCTTGGTCTCCCTTAAAATTGTCGAAACCGAAAAAAGTTTGCAAATTATCAAACAACGACTTTTTGACGTCCATTTTTTGTATAAAATATTCTGTGCTATTATTGTTCAAAATAACATAATTTTGCAGTAATTAAAGCATCAATATACTAATAAATTCTCTTTGAAAAGTAAAAAATCTATAATCGAAACCGCTGTTTCTACTTTAAAGTTAGAATCAGACGCTATTTTAAACCTTTTACAGCATCTTAATGATGATTTTGTAAAAATAGTGCATGCCATTTTAGCTAGTAAGGGGCGTGTAATTGTTACAGGAATTGGCAAAAGTGCAATTATAGCGCAAAAAATTGTTGCAACTTTTAATTCTACTGGAACACCTGCAATTTTTATGCATGCAGCGGATGCTGTACATGGAGATTTGGGAATGATTCAAAAAGATGATATTGTTATTTGTATATCTAAAAGTGGAAATACACCTGAGATTAAATTACTAGCACCATTATTAAAGCATTCTGGCAATTTATTAATTGGAATGATTGGTGCTTTAGATTCTGATTTAGCAAAACAAGCAGATTTAATTTTAAATACTACGGTAGAAAAAGAAGCATGTCCACACAACTTAGCTCCTACCACAAGTACAACTGCTCAATTAGCGTTGGGCGATGCTTTGGCAATCTGTTTATTGGAAGCTAGAGACTTTAATTCTACAGATTTTGCTCGTTATCACCCAGGTGGTTCTCTCGGTAAGAGATTATATCTAAAAGCCGGAGATATCGCCACCAAAAATGAAAGACCTATTATTTCTCCTAGCGCTTCTGTTAAAGATGTAATTATTGAAATTAGTAAAAACCGATTAGGTGCAGTTGTTGTTATTGATAATGAAAGTATATTAGGTATTATAACTGATGGAGACATTAGGAGAATGCTTGAGCAGCATACAAATATCGAAAACATTAAAGCAGCCGATCTAATGAACGTTAATCCGAAGAAAATTGATAAAGATGAGCTAGCTTTGTTAGCTTTAGATGTAATTAAGAAAAATAACATTACACAGCTTCTTGTTACAAGTGAGAATAATTATTTTGGATTAATACATATGCATGACCTATTGCAAGAGGGTATTATATAATTAAGTTTATATTTGTGATAGATGAATAAGAATAACTACGCACTAATAATGGCCGGCGGCGTTGGTAGTCGCTTTTGGCCTGTAAGCCGAACAGAGTTCCCAAAACAATTTATAGATTTTTTTGGTGTAGGTAAAACTCTTATTCAAAGTACTTACGATAGATTTTTACAAATCTGCCCGCCAGAAAATATATTCATTGTAACCAATGAAATCTATGTTGATATTGTAAAGGAACAATTACCTGAGATACATCAAAATCAAATTTTGGCAGAACCCATTATGCGTAATACTGCACCATGTATTGCTTATGGTTCAATGAAAATTGCAGAACTTAATCCAAATGCAGTTATAGTTGTAGCGCCTTCAGACCACACAATAACCAATCAAAAGGAATTTGTAAAGGCGATAGAAAAATCTATGGAAGCTGCTTCAAATAACAATTGTTTAATCACTTTAGGGATAAAACCTAATAGACCAGACACGGGTTATGGCTATATTCAATACAATGAAGATTTACTGCCAACAGATAGTGAAATACATCAAGTAAAAACTTTTACTGAAAAACCTAATTTAGAACTTGCACAATCGTTTTTGCAAAGTGGAGATTTTTTATGGAATGCTGGAATTTTTATATGGTCTGCAAAATCCATTAATAATGCCTTTGAAAAATATTTACCAGAAATGAACGAGATATTTAGTCAGGGGAAAGTTTTTTATAACACTCATAGTGAAGCACAATTTATTGCAAATGCTTATTTGCAATGCACCAATATCTCTATAGACTTTGGTATTATGGAAAAAGCAGAGAATGTATATGTGTTACCTGCAGATTTTGGATGGTCTGATTTAGGTACTTGGGCATCAATTTATGAAATGGCTGAAAAAGATTATGTAGGCAATGCAGTTATTCCTTCAGAACAAGTAATGATGTTTGATTCTTCTAATTGTATGGTTAATGTACCCTCTAAAAAGTTAGTTATTTTACAAAGTATGCATAATTACATTGTAGTAGAATCAAATGACACATTATTAATTTGCCCGCGTACGGAAGAACAAAATGTAAAAAATATTGTAGCAGACGTTAAAGCTAAATTTGGAAATAAATTTATATAAATCGCTGCCTAACAGCTTCATAAAGTATAACACCTGCAGCAACAGATACATTAAGTGATTCTATTTTACCAGACATTGGTATTTTTGCCAAGTGGTTAGCAACTCTTAATAATTCGTTAGAAATCCCCTCGTCTTCAGAGCCCATTACAATTGCTGTTGGCAGCGTGTAATCTGGCACATAAATCGTCTCATTTGTTTTCTCTGTACATGCAACTATTTGTAATCCGCTATCTTGTAGAAACAAACAAATTTTACGTAAATTATCATGTCTACAAATTGGAATACTAAAAAGTGCTCCAGCAGATGTTTTAATCGCATCTGCATTTATTTGGGCTGCATTCTTAAGAGGTACAACAATAGCGTGTACACCAACACAAGCTGCTGTACGTGCAATTGCACCCATATTTCTCACATCTGTTACACTGTCTAAAACTAATATAAGCGGTGTTTCTCCTTTTTCAAAAACAGCAGGGATAATATCTTCAATATTTTGATAAGTAATTGGAGAAATTACAGCAATTACACCTTGATGATTCTTTTGAGACATTCTATTCAATTTCTCAATTGGAACAGAATTTAGTGGAATTAAAGTGCCGTGTAATAACGTTTTAAGCTCTGTAAATAAATCACCCGCCAAACCACGTTGTAAATAAATAGTTTCAATATCTCTACCTGCTTTAATCGCTTCAATTACTGCCCTTATTCCAAAAACAAATTCGTTATTTTCTTTTACGCGTTGTGGTCTTCTAAAATTATCCATACTTTTTAATCTGTTACAAAAGTAATTTAAATTAATATCTATGGCGAATTGTTTACACCCTTATTAACATTTAATTGTTTAGAAATAATAAAAAGATGTTAAAACAATATAAAAATAGAATATCCTAATTCACAGTTTGTTAAAAAAGAATTAAGAATCGGTTGGTTCTTTTAGTTATTTTTGGTGCTATGATTACCGATAACGAACAACAAGGAAAGGGAAATTTTTCAACTTCAGCCAGAAAAGCTAGACTTACAACCACTATGAATACGATGGGTAAAGTACCACCGCAAGCCATAGATTTAGAAGAAGCTGTACTAGGTGCGTTGATGTTAGAAAAAGATGCTTTATCTACCGTTATTGATATTTTAAAACCCGAAGTTTTTTACCAAGAATCGCACAAAAAAATATTTGAAGCTATTCAACAATTGTTTCAAAAATCTAAACCAGTTGATATTTTAACCGTTACCGCAGAAATGCGCCAACAAGGCACACTAGAAATGGTTGGTGGCGCATATTATATTACCAACTTAACTAATCGCGTTGCTTCTGCTGCAAATATTGAATATCATGCTCGTATCATTTCTCAAAAATATATTCAGCGTGAGTTAATTAGAATTTCTACTGAAATTATAACAAATGCTTATGAAGATACAACCGATATATTTGATCTTTTAGATCATGCAGAAAAGAATTTATTTGATATCGCCCAAAATAATTTACGTAGAGATACGCAGAAAATGGACGAGATCATTAAGCAATCTTTAGCTACGCTAGAAGAATTAAGAACTAAAACCGATGGCCTTACAGGTGTACCTTCTGGTTTTACAGATTTAGATAGAATTACTGGCGGATGGCAAAAATCTGATTTGGTAATTATTGCAGCTAGACCTGCAATGGGTAAAACTGCATTTGTGCTAACTTGTGCTCGTAATGCCGCAGTAGATTTTAAAAAACCTGTTGTTGTTTTCTCGTTAGAGATGTCTTCTGTTCAGTTAGTTAATCGTTTAATATCTGGAGAAACTGAGATTGAGCAAGAGAAAATAAGAAAAGGAAATTTGGCAGAATGGGAATGGCAACAATTACACAGTAAAATTGGCACTTTAACAGAAGCTCCACTCCTAATTGATGATACACCTGCCCTAAATATTTTCGAATTCAGAGCAAAATGTCGTCGATTAAAATCGCAGTATGATATACAAATGGTAATTGTGGATTATTTACAGTTAATGCATGGTAAAGGCGAAGGACAAAGTGGTGGTGGTAACCGTGAACAAGAAATTGGTAGTATTTCGAGAGCATTAAAATCAGTTGCTAAAGAATTAGAAGTACCTGTTTTAGCTCTTTCACAATTAAGTCGTGCAGTAGAAAACAGACCGGGGCAAAATGGTAAAAGACCATTATTATCGGATTTACGTGAATCTGGTTCAATTGAACAAGATGCTGATATGGTTTTATTTTTGTATAGACCAGA
>JAIELS010000013.1 GCA_019752795.1 Sphingobacteriaceae bacterium | reverse complement strand
TGATTGATTTTATTTCAAAACATTACCTTGTCTATATTCTTGAGACTGATGATAACATATTTTTTGTTTTGTTTTTAATTTTTTTCAAACATCTCCTATTCCTTTGTCAGAAACTGTAACATCAACTTCTTTATCTTGTAAGTAAGGGGAATCAACAAGTCTATTTATAATAAAATAAATATATTTCCCATCTCATTATTCTTAAAATAATTTTAGATAAAATAATTTCATGGTTGGTAAAAATACAATATTTGAAAATTAAAAAAATTGCACCTGCTTAATTATTAATCATTATTTGAAAAGCAGTCTATATTTTCAGGTTATTCGGACTTATTTTTTCTTAAAAATTCTAAAATTCTCTTTATAAGTTAAAAATAATGAGTGATTAAATTGTAAATTTTTATCAGAGTTATCCAAATCAACATGAGGTTCAAAACGAACGTCTAAATATAAATTTGGAATTAATTCTTTTTGGTAAGCATATCTTATGGCTAAGATATTTCTGCTATTTTGAGTAAATCCTTTTTCATACAAATTATCAGAAACTGATTGATACAATGGCATTCCTTTAATGGTTATAAAGTTATTTCCTTTCCAATAAGAAGCGACTAAACTTCCCCATTTAGTATTAACCCCAGCATTTAACCACAACCCAAATCCACCTTGGTAAGCCCTTACTTTTTCTGGTGAAAAATCTTTATAAATAGCTAAGTAGTTATCAGTAAATACTTCTTTAATATTATTTCCAATAAATCTATGTAGCTTAAATCCTGCAGCGCCATTAAATAAGGTAGAAATAGAAACAGATTTTAAAACATCAATTTGTCCACCTTGATGATAGGCTAAAATTTGAGCAGGAATACTCAATTTCCAATAACCAGTATTTATTAAATCGGTTTCAGTATTTACTCCCCCAACAATTTCTTCTTTTGTAGCATCGCCTTTGTAAATCATTTTTTGCCAGGCGATCCAACTGTCTAATTTAAATTTCTCTCGCTCTACTAAAAGTTGTGTTCCATATTCAATTGGTGAGGTAATTTTTCTTTCGAAATCGTATAATGGTTCAATATAACCGTGCTGTATATTTCCTTCTAAGCTACCAAAAACTAATGTTAAATTTCTTTTTTGGTAGGTTAAATTAAATAGAGGTTTAGCATCGTAAATTCCTTCGTTGCCAAAATCTTTACGCAAATATGCTCCGGCAGTAATTGCCAAATTTGGATGTGCATAATAGACCAATTTTGGCTCCAATTGAGTTCCATATAGCGTATAACCATCGTGAAAATTATTTGAATATTCGTAATTTCTAACGTAATTGAAGTTATAGAAATTAAAATGTAACTCTTTGTTTAAGCTATCCGAAGGACGAATACGATTATAAATAGCTTCGTTGTTAAACTGAGCTTTTGTGTAGAAAGAAATTAAAAGAATTAAAATTAAGAGTAGATATTTTTTCATTTAAATAATTTTAGATTTGTCATTCTTAGCATCGCGAAAAATCCCAAATATCGAACTCTTCAAATAGATTCCTCGTTCCTCGGTTCCGATAGCTATCGGATGATAAAAATATTACTATACGTTCTTCTCTCTGTATTTCTTATAAATTTTTACAGCAATCATGATTACAGCAGAAAAAACAATTAAACCCAATAAACCATAAATCCAGTTTACTGCACTTTTTAAAATTACGGTAAAAACAATAGCGACCAATAAAATAGTGGCAACTTCATTCCATAAACGCAACTGGTTAGAAGAATATTTAAATATCCCTTTTCTCAATTGCTTCATGATGTTTTGGCAAATAAAATGATAAATGAGCAAAAGAACTACAAAGCCTAATTTAACAAACATCCAATTTTGGGTGATTAAAAAATCGAAATGAGTGTAGTACATTAATCCACCAGCTAAAACAGTTAAACACATTGCTGGAATAGTTATGATATTCCATAAACGAGCTTCAATTTTAGCGAATTCTTTTTGAAGGATATTTTTTTCTAATTCTGGTCTGTCGTTAGCTTCAGTATGGTAAATAAATAAACGAACACCATAAAACAATCCCGCCATCCAACTTACTACAAAGATGATATGAACTGCTAGGAAGTATTGATAGTATTCGTTCATTATAAAATCAAGTCCCCTTCTGGGGATTTAAGGTTTTTAATATCTAAATTCTTTTACCACATCAATGGCATATTTAACATTATTAAAAGGAATATCTGGCATAATACCATGACCTAAGTTAAAGATAAAACCATCTACGCCACGCATTCTTTCAAATAACTGATGTATAGTTTTTTTAATTACATGCTGATCGGCATATAAAATATGAGGATCTAAGTTTCCTTGCACAGCCATACCAGTAGGCAAAGCATTTTTGATATTTAATAAATCAGCATTCCAATCTACCGAAACTACATCAGGCTTTGCTTCTGCCATTAATGGAGCAAAAACAGAGCTTCCTTTACAGAAAGAAATGACAGGAACATTTGTTCTATTTAAACCAGCAATTATTTGTTGGTTATATTGGTGAGAAAACTCAGTATAATCATTCCATGATAATGATAATGCCCAACTATCAAATAATTGAACAGCATTAACACCCGCAGCAATTTGCAAGTTCAAATAATCAGTTGTTACTTTAGCTATTTTAGCCAACAATCTATGCGCTAATTCTGGGTGATTGTGGATTAACAATTTAGTTAGCTTAAAATCTTTAGACGATCCGCCTTCAACCAAATAACTCATTACCGTAAATGGAGCCCCAGCAAAACCAATTAAAGGAATAGATCCATTTAAGCGTTGTTGAATTACTTTAATCGCATCTGCAACATATTGCAATTTATCTAAAACATCAACCTCTAAACGATCAATATCTGCTGCATTTTTAATAGGGTTTGCAAACTTAGGACCAACACCTTGAGTAAAGCTTAAATCTCCACCCATAGCTTCCCCTGTTACCAAAATATCACAAAACAAAATTGCAGCATCAATTCCTAATAAATCTACTGGTAACATAGTTACATCTGCAGCAATTTCTGGAGTTTTGCACATCTCTAAAAAAGAGTATTTGTTTTTAATTTCCCAATATTGTGGCATAAAACGGCCAGCTTGGCGCATCATCCACACAGGTGGACGTTCTGTAGGTTTTGAATTTGCAGCGTCTAAAAATAAATTGTTCATCATCTTTTACTGAGCCAAATTATTGGCCTCTTTCTCTATAGTTTTAATAATTTCGTTTGCTCTAGAAGTTGTTGCTAACTCCTTTGCTCTTTCTATATATGCTTTAGCTCTTTCTGCATCTTTTTTACGTAAGGCAAGGTTAGCTAAATGTATCATTACAAATGCCTTATCGTTTTTACTTCCCAATGGGAAACGACTTGCAATTTGAAAATGGTATTCTGCATTCTCAAAATCTTCTCTTTGCAGTGCGATATTGGCCTTCATAAACTCATAATAGCCTCTACGATTTTTTGCTAATCGATCTGGGCTTATTACCTCTTTTAAAATTTGTTCCGTTTTTTCAAAATCTGATTTTTGAAAATGTTTAGAGGCTAATAAAACAGAGCTTTGTTTAAAATGGCTCCATAATATAAATGCAAATAGAAACCCAAACACCGATGCAAGTTGATACTGATCATAGTATAAACTCGTCAATGCCGATAAGACAAAGATTGCCATTAAAGTGTATCTACTCCAGGTATTATACATTAATTTGCGCTATCTGTAAATTTATATCCAACACCTCTAATTGAGTGAAAATACACCGGATTTTTTTGATCTGGTTCAAAGTATTTACGGAATGTTAGAATAAAATTATCTATGGTTCTTGTTGATGGATATACATCGTAATTCCAAACTGTTTCCAATATTTGTTCTCTAGAAACTGCTTCGTTTTTACGCTCAATAAGAAGTTTCAAAAGCATTGTTTCCTTTTTAGTTAAAGGTACAACAACACCATCATCTTGTTTTAACTCAAAAGAATTAAAATAGATTGTTTTATCGCCGATTTTATAAGAATTTAATTCTTTCAGGTCATCAGCTTTTAAACTACGTTTAACCAAAATTCCAACACGAAGAATTAATTCTTCTAAGTTAAATGGTTTAACTAAATAATCATCTGCTCCTTTTTTAAGACCCATTACACGGTCTTCGCTAGTATTTTTAGCTGTTAAAAACAAAATGGGAACTTCAGAATTTTCTAAACGAATAGTTTCACAAACTTGGAACCCATCCATTTCTGGCAACATTACATCTAAAATAATTAAATTGAAACGTTCTTCCTTAAAAACTTTAAGTGCAGTTTTACCGTCTTTTACGGCATGAACTTTATAGCCCTCTAATTCGAGGTTTAATTTGATGGCATCTAATAAATGATCTTCATCTTCTACCAATAGTATTCTTAATTTCTGTGGCATATTAGTTAAATGTTACTTCAAAAATTGCACCTTGCGGTGTGTTATCTTTTACGCTAATATCAGCGTCGTGGTTTTGTAATACCTCTTTAACAATAAACAAGCCAAGTCCGGTACCTTTAGATTTACGCACATTTTCATCACCAACTCTGTAAAATTTATCGAAAATATGCATCTTTTCGCCATCAGGAATGCCCGGACCTTTATCAGAAACGGTTAAAAAGGGTTTACCGTCATTTTGGCATAACTCTACTGTAACTTCGGCACATGGCCCCGAATATTTCACTGCATTTTCTACTAAATTGGTAACAACCGAAGATAAGGCAAATTTATCACCCATAACTTTTATACCATCTTTAATGTTTGTTGTTATGATTTGCTGATAACCACAAGAATGAACTTGCAACCTATCTGTAATTCTAGTAACCAATTCAGACAAATCAAATTCTTCTTTAGGAAATGAATAGGTTCTACTTTCAATTTTTGTAGCGAGCAACATATTTTCTACCAAATCATCTAAACGCTCTATATCTTTTAAGGAATTCCTCAACAATTTAGCTTGTTGTTCTTTATCTAAATCTCTTTTTACAATGGTTTCTATAGATAGTTTAATGGCAGCCAATGGCGATTTTAATTCATGCGTAACTGACATTAAAAAATTTTGCTGTTGTTCTTTTAACTTGTCTTCCTTTTTTATAGAAGCATGTATAAAATAAGCGCCAACAAATAATAAAAAAATAAAAACAGAGCCTTCTCCCATTACCATACCCATGCTCTGTGGCTGTACTTTAATCATTAAAGCACCCCACGAAAACATTTGCAGCAAAGCATAAAATAAAAGGAAATAAAATATAAGGATTGACTTTTTCATTTTATTAATTATTCAGCTTTATTAAATTAATTGGATTGATTAGGTCTAAAAACTAAATCCAATGCATCAAAAATTGCTCTTTTAGCTTTCTCAAGTTCTACTTTAGTATGCGCCGCCGATACAAAACCAACTTCATAACCAGATGGACCTAAATAAATACCCCTATTTAACAATTCACGGTGCATTATTTTAAATTTCTCCATACTTGTAGGATCAATATCTTCAGCAGTTTTAATTTGCTTATCAGTAAATGCGAACCAAAAAATTGAGCCTACTGTAAACACTTTAAATTTATAATTTCTTGCAGTTGCAAAACGCTGAATACTATCTGTAAACTGCAACGTTTTTTCGTTTAAATCTTTGTAAAAACTACTTTTCAGAAGCTCTGTTAAGGTTGCTATACCTGCAGACATGGCTACAGGATTACCCGATAACGTTCCAGCTTGGTAAACACCTCCATCAGGAGAGATATGCGCCATAATTTCGTTTGAAGCACCATACATCCCCACAGGCAAACCACCACCAATAATTTTACCGTAAGTTACAATATCAGGTTTAATACCGTAATGTGCTGCAGCACCTTCAAAACCAACTCTAAAACCAGTAATTACTTCATCAAAAATTAGTAGTGCTTTATGCTCGGTACAAGTGTCTCTTAAAAAAGTAATGTAATCTTGGTCTTGCATCAACAAACCATTGTTTGCAGGAATACCTTCTATAATTACCGCAGCAACTTGACCTTCAAATTGTTTAAAGGCTTTGGTAATTGCTTGTTTATCATTTAATGGAATAACAATAGTCTCTTCAGCAAATGACTTAGGTACACCTGCAGAAGAAGTTTCTCCAAAAGTAACTAAACCAGAACCCGCTTTTACCAATAACGAATCGCTATGTCCATGATAACAACCTTCAAATTTGATGATTTTGTCTTTACCAGTAAAACCTCTTGCTAAACGAATTGCAGACATTACTGCCTCAGTACCCGAACTGGTAAAACGAATTTTCTCTACAAAACGATTATTTTTGATAATCAGCTCTGCTAATTCATTTTCTAATGCTGTTGGTGCACCAAAGCTCATCCCATTTTGCATGGTTTCGATAACTTTTTCTCTTATTTTAGGATTGTTATGCCCCAGAATTAATGGCCCCCAGCTTGCACAAAAATCTATAAATTGATTACCATCTGCATCCCAAATATAACAACCGTCTCCTTTTTGTATAAATAAAGGTGTACCATAAACAGATTTAAAAGCTCTAACTGGCGAGTTTACACCACCTGGAAAATATGTTTTAGATTTCGCATACAATTCTGCCGATTTCTCACGAGAGATATCTGGTTTGCTACCTGTATTTACTGGTATCTCTTCTTCGTTCCCTGAGAATATTTTTTTAAGTTGTTCTAACATTTTTTAAGTTTTAAGTTATGTGTTGTAAGTTTTAAGTGAGTTTAACTTATCACTTAGAACTTATTACTTACAACTCTCCTACATCCAATTATTCTCTACTATATCTCTAATGTGGTAAGTGGTTATAATACTTGCTCCTGCTCTTGCAAAGGCGTGCATAGTTTCCATAACAACTTTTTGTTCGTCAATCCATCCTCTTTGCGCTGCTGCTTTAATCATCGAATATTCTCCTGATACATTGTAACAAGCAATTGGCAAATCGCTATTTTGTTTTAATTTACTAATAATATCTAAGTAAGCCAAAGCTGGTTTTACTATTAATATATCAGCGCCTTCACTTTCGTCTAGTAAAGCTTCTCTAATTGCTTCGGTTCCATTTCTGAAATCCATTTGATAAGTTTTACGATCGCCTTTGTTTGGTGCACAATCTGCAGCTTCTCTAAAAGGGCCATAATAAGCCGATGCAAATTTAGTAGCGTGGCTCATAATAGCCGTATTTACAAATCCACTTGCATCTAATTTACCTCTGATTGCAGCAACTCTTCCATCCATCATATCAGAAGGAGCTAACATATCTGCACCAGCCTGAGCATGATTTAGCGCCATTCTAGCAATTAAATCCACTGATAAATCATTCTGAATATAATCATCTTTCATAATGCCACAATGACCGTGTGTGGTGTAAGAACAAACGCAAACATCAGTTACTACAAATAAATCATCGCCAAAATTTTTCTTTAATGCTCTTACTGCAACTGGTACTAAAGAATTTTCACTACAAGCAGATTTGGCATCTTCGCTTTTCTCATCACCAACTCCAAAAAGCATAATTTTGTTTACACCAAGTGTTAATCCTTTCTCTACATCTTTTAATAAAGTGTCTGTTGAAAAATGATTGATACCAGGCATTGAATCTATAGGATGAATAACTCCATTTCCAGGCACTACAAAATACGGATAGATAAACATATCCTTTGACAATCGCGTTTCTGCGATCATTTCTCTAACAACTGGATTTTTTCTTAACCTACGTGGTCTTTGCATATTGCGTATAGTTATGTGTTATGAGTTGTGCTTAATGAATAATTCAAAATGAACTACAACTTTTTACTTATTTTAATCAATTCCAAAAATTGCTTCTGCCAATCCAATTTCATCAGGAGAATAAGGCAATGTATATTGAATACCCATTTCACTAAATTTTTTACTAGTAGAATTGCCAATAGCAATCACTTTTTGACCTGGATCCAATAAATTATCAGCAAAATAGGCATCAACATTAGATGGGCTAGTGAAAATTAAAATCTCAGCAGTCGTTCCATCTACTTCTTCTTCGATAACAGTTTCGTAAATTGGTAAATCGACTACCTTTGAAGTTGATGTTAATGCGTTTTGAATAGTTCTCAATGAATCTTGAGCTCTAGGAAATAATACAGTTTGATCTACTACTAATTTGGCAAAATCTTTCGCCACATCTTCGATCACTCCACCCTCTCCAACAAAACTTGCTACTTGACCAAATTTTCTCAGTGAATCTTCAGATCCGCGTCCAGCTACTCCAAATTTTATTTTTTTACTTAAAACAGGATTAAGTTTAAAGAAATATTCAACTCCATTTCTACTGCTAAAGAATACCCAATCAATATTTTTTAAATAAAAAGGGTCTAATATATTTACAATTGGAAAAGTTCTAATTAAAGACCGTCCATCTATCTCTATGTTGTGTTTAGCCAAAGCTTTTCTAAAATAGCTATGTTCGCCAATTTCTCTAGAAATAAATACCTTTTCAGGCATTTTTCTGTCTTTATTAAATTTAGCAACAATTTTTTCTGCTAATCCAACGGTATTTTCTGCTCTCAAAAATAAACGATCTGGAAAATCTTCACTGCTTTCTGATTTAGACGTCCAAACCTCAAAAACACCATCTACCTTTTTACAATAGCAACCTAAAGGCATATGGCAACCACCTTCAAAAAGGTTCAATACTTTGCGTTCAACTGCAATTTCTTCAGCTGTTGCTGCATTATGAATTTGCTGTAAAGCATTATATAATTCTGTATCAGTTTCTCTAATTTGAATAGCTAATGCGCCTTGTGCAGGTGCAGGAACTAGTTCGGTTGTATCTAAAACTTCTATGTGGAATTCGGATAAATCTATTCCTAATCTTGTAACCCCAGCTTTTGCAAGCATAATGGCATCATAATCCTCATCACGTAATTTCTGGATACGAGTTGGTACATTACCTCGCAAGTCTTCAATATTTAAATCTGGACGTAAGGCTAATAGCTGTGCTTGTCGTCTATTTGAAGATGTACCTACAGTTGCTCCTTTTTTTAACGATAGCTTTTGGGTAACATCAACCGTGTCTTTTAAAATTAATAATAGCTCAGCAGGGTCTTCTCGCTCAGTAACTGCTGCTATAATTAAGCCTTGCGGGTTTATGGTTGGTAAATCTTTATGAGAGTGTACTGCGATATCAATTGTTCCAGCTAATAATTCTTCCTCTAACTCTTTAGTAAAAAAGCCTTTACCTTCTAACTTATCTAATCTAAGATTTAAAATTTTATCGCCCTGCGTTTTAATGATTTTTAATTCTGCATCTATACCAATGCTAGCCAATCTATCTTTTGTATTATTTGCCTGCCACAACGCTAAATCGCTTCCGCGTGTACCGATTATTATTTTTTTCACCTTATATTATAATTTTTTAGCAAAAATAGTTAAAATTTTAAAGGACTTTGTAACTGAAAAGGCATTAATAAAATAAACTTGACAAATCGATTTGCCGTCTTTTTCAATTATTTTATCTTATTATAAAGATAGCTATTTAGCTGTTTTTTACTAGAATTTCTTTTGCCATAACCATAGGAATAGTAATGCATTTTTTTTCCATGTAATCCATTACTTTTTCTAAAATTGCTCTAGAGTTATCATCTAGGGTATTAATTTCATCAGCAAAAACACCATTGATAGCCGTATGCTTAATTTCTTTAATTTTTTTGGGCACATCACTCATTGCAATTTCAACTCTACGTTGACGTAAAACAGAATCAAATTCTTTAATATTTTCGTCTATAATATTTTCTGCATTGATTAATTCGTCGTAACGTTCTTGAATATTTTTACGAGCAATTTCTTTTAAAGATTCTACTTCTATATAATGGATAGGAAAGTTTTTTACAACTTGTGAATCAACATCATTTGGAATTGCTAAATCTACTATTACCTTTTTGCCATTATCGCCATTTAATAAATTCTGGTAGATTTCTTCAGTAATTATTGGCTCTGTAGCTCCAGTACAAGTAATTATCACATCAAAACCTTGATTGAAATTAGCTAATTCAGAGAGCGGAAAAGCTGTGCCATTTAACTCTTTAGCCAAAACTTCTGCTTTTTCTATTGTTCTATTAAATATAGAAAAGTTAGAATATTTATGCTTTTTAAAGTACTGAGCAATATTTTTATTTGTTTCTCCTGCGCCAATAATTAACAAACGAGAATTAGCACAAACATTTAACTCACGTAATTTACGGTAAGCCAAAGACACTACAGAAACAGGGTTTTTTGAAATATTTGTATTCGTATAAACTTCTTTAGCTGTTTTAACAACCCTACTCATAATCATACGCATATAATCACCAGTAAAACCTGCAACTCTACAAGCTTCATAAGCTTTACGCACCTGCGCTAAAATTTCCTTTTCTCCAACAACTAAACTTTCTAAAGAACAAGAAGTTCGTAATAAATGATTAAAAGCTTGCGTTTTTTCATATACTGAAACATTTTCTATAAACTGCTCCATGTACTCTTCGGGTAAACCCATATCTAAAACACGGAGAAATCTATCAATAAAATCTCTGCTCAAATCTTCGGTAGAAGTAAAGACAAACTCAACTCTGTTGCAAGTACCGATATAGAAAATTTCTTTAATATTTAGCTCTGATTGAATATTTCTCAACCTATCATCCAGCGTTTGCTCACAAATTACTAATTTACCTAAAGCCTTTAGATCAATTTGTTTATGTGTAAATGCAATAATCTTTAAATATTCCAAAATGGGTCGGTCTGTTATTTTTTAGCAAAACAAAAGTAAATATGCAAACCCGTAAATCTGTCATTAAGCTGTAATTTAGGCTAATTTAGAAAGATTTTAAATTATAAAACCACCTGATATAGCTATTACATCGAATGCCTTTATACGTTTACAGTAAAGTGACAAAATTTAGTTAGTTTTAAGGATGAATAAACTTAAAAAAGCAATCATTTTAATAATGATTTTGTTTTATTTCTTTGCTGGCGTTAATCATTTCATTAAGCCTTCAACATATGTTGACCTTATTCCACCTTATTTACCTTTTCCAAAAACTTTAAATTATTTAGCAGGCTTTTTTGAAATCGCTTTCGCCATGCTACTTATCCCTATAAAAACCAGAAGATATGCAAGTTGGGGTATTATCTTGATGTTAATAGCTTTTATGCCGGCACATATTTTCATGATTCAGAGAGCAAGTTTAGACCCTTTATCATTAGGAAAATTTACCATTACCCCTTTAATTGCATGGTTAAGAATACCTTTACAAGGTATTTTGATATTATGGGCATATTGGTGTAGTCAAATGAAATTTAAATTAGTCTAGTTAATTAATAAAAAATCCAAATACATTTAAAAAGCAAACATCTTACCTTAGATTTTGTTATCATATATTCAAAAACAAATTATGAAATACTATAATTATCTATTGGCAACAGTTATCATCTTATTGGCAGCTTGTCAAAACCAAACAACAGAACTAAATAATAGTAATGAAATAGCGCTTGATAGTAATGTTGTAAATGTAAGCGATGTACAATGTTACGCTTACATTAAAAACAGAGATACTGCTAACTTGAGTTTTACAACGACAAATGGGATTATAGTTGGCGAACTAAGTTATCAACTGTACGAAAAA
>JAIELS010000118.1 GCA_019752795.1 Sphingobacteriaceae bacterium | reverse complement strand
TCAGAAAATTCAAAAATGATGAAGAAATTATTAATACTCGCCTTAATCTTATTTACAACCCCATTCGCTTATGCACAAAAATTTGAAACTAGCATAGATAGCTTAATCCTTAATGTATTTAGTGATACGGCTGGACCAGGTGCTGTGTTTATGATTGCCAAAGATGGAAAACCAATTTATGAAAAAGCTTTTGGCAAGGCCAATCTAGAACTAGCTGTTAAGATGAATACTAAAAACGTATTCCAGTTAGGGTCCATGACCAAACAATTTACAGCTATTGCCATACTAATATTGGAAGAGCAAGGAAAGTTGACGCTCCAAGATCAGCTTACTAAATATTTACCCGATTACCCAAATGGAAATCAAATTACCATACATCATTTATTGACACACACAGCAGGCATTAAAGATTTTACTAAAATGAAATCAATCCAACAAATTGCACAAAAAGACTTAACGCCAAAAGAACTCATCGACTTTTTTAAGAATGAGCCGATTGACTTTAAACCCGGCGAAAAGTTCGAGTATAATAACTCTGGATATGTCATTTTAGGTCATATTATTGAGTTAGTATCTGGAGAAATCTATGAAAACTATATCAAGCAGCATATTTTTAAAAAAATTGGAATGGATAATTCTCGCTATGCCAATGATTTATTAGTTATCAATAACAGGGCTTATGGTTATAACAAAAAGGAATACGGATATACAAATAAAACTAAAATCAGTTTTAGTATTCCTTTTTCTTCTGGTTCGTTAATGTCCACAGTAGAAGATATGTTAAAATGGCAAAATGCATTAAATCAAAATTTATTATTAACTGCTAAAAACACAAAAAAAGCATTCAATACCTATAAATTAAACAATGGTGAAGCATTCACTTACGGATATGGTTGGCACATCAAAGAAATAGATGGCATTCCTGCAAGAGAACATGGTGGCAGTATTTTTGGCTTTAAAACTATGGGTGTTTATATTCCAAGCAAAGACATTTATGTAATTGGCTTTAGCAATTGCGATTGTAATTCACCTACTCAAACAACCCGAGATATTGCTGCTTTTGCTTTAAAAGCTTTAAAATAGAATGGAAATCACACAATAAAGGCTACTAAGATTCTATTCCTAGTAGCCTTTTATAATTTAATCCGTATTTTAAAATTGAAAATGCAAACAAAAAACAATTCAAATCAATAAACTAAGGATAAAGCACATACTTCAATCTCATTGCTTTATACGCTTTTAAGCCTGGCTCCCAACCCGCTCTAATGGTTGCGATAGGCACATCATCTATAATTTGTTGTCTAAAATCACCACGACCAATTTGTATTTCAATATTATTCATTTGGTTGCTAAACTTAGATTCGAAAAACTTTTCTTTTTGAGGATGTGCTTTGTATAATTCTTTAATCCACTCGAAATTAATTTTTTTACTTTTTCTTAAAATATTGGTATCATAATTACGCAAATCGATACCATAGCAAACTTCATCCATAAATATTGGTGTTTCGGCCATGCCTTTTATGCTTTTTGGCGTAAAACTGAAACTGTAAATACCTTTATAAGCCGGGCTTCCCAATACAGTAAAAGGATTATAAGTTCCTCTTCCATGGTTTACATAAACACCTTCGAACATACATACACTTGGGTATAACAAAATAGCTTGTTCTGTGTTTAAGTTAGGTGATGGTGCTACTGGCAAAACATAACGCATATCGTGGTTATAGTTAGCAACAGGGATGATTTTGATATCAGCTTTAACTTTATTTTCTAACCAACCTTCGCCATTTACCATTTGGGCAAATTCCCCTACTGTTAAACCATGAGACATAGGAATTGGAAACATACCAATACCAGATTTATATTTCATGTCTAATATAGGTCCGTCAATTAGGTAGCCATTTGGGTTTGGGCGATCTAAAATTAAAAGTGGTTTTTTATTCTCTTCGCAAGCCTGCATTAAACGCGCTAAAGCATTAATATTGGTATAAAAACGTACACCAACATCTTGTAAATCGTAAATTAAAATATCTACATCTTGTAAATCTGCTGCACTTGGTTTATTTTTTTTGCCATATAATGAAATGATGGGAATACCTGTGCGCTCATCTATAGCATCTGATATTTTAGCACCAGCGCTTGCATCTCCTCTAAAACCATGTTCTGGACCGAAAACTTTTACAATGTTAATACCTAGTTTCTGTAAACTATCTACCAAATGAGATTTTCCAATAATAGAAGTTTGATTAGCCAATACAGCTACTCTTTTACCTTTAAGCAATGGCAAGTATAATTCAGTTTGTTCTGCACCTGTTTTAATTGCACTGCTAGCAGTATCTTTTTTAGCAGCATTAATTTTTGGTGTACAAGAAAATAAAAGTATAAAGATGGAGCAAAGAGATAAAATTTTCATAATTATTTAGCTAATGGGTATATCTGTAAAGATAATCAATGAATTGATAAAATTAAATCTACTTCCAATTTATCCCTTTATTAAGGACTAATACTGATTTGGTATGAAATAAAAAACCTGCCGAAATTCTGATAATTAATTCCGGCAGGCTTAAAATTATTAATCCTTAGATTCCTATTTTTATTCCAACATTTAATCCCAAACCACCGATATTAATGTAAGATTTTAAATCATCACTAGCTATATTAGGATTGTAATTAGCTGTTCCAGGAATATTACTACTTGCAGTGATGGTTTTATGATAGTTAACTTCTCTAGTACCAAGAGGCAAATCATTTAAACCCACATTTACTTTAGCACCATTACCTAAAGTTCCGGTAGCAGCAAATTTAGTAACCTCTTTCCTATCGCCATTTACCGAAACATTTCTATATTCAACTTCACTAAAGAAGCTCATATTTTTACCCATCGGGATATTAAATCCGGCAGCGCCGATAAAGCCTAAAGTAGGTTTAGGTTTAATCACTTCTGTACGGGTTAATTCTATCGCAACAAAATTCGGATTTACAGTTTTTGCAATTGCACCAGTTTGATCGCTCACCCTACTATCTAACGTTAATTTACCATAAACCGGCACAACAGCACCCATTTTTAAATAAGGTTTAAATTTAGCTTCAGTTGGTAAATGAAACACGATGGTTGGTGTTACATCTAAAGCCATTACCTGTCCAACAGATTCCAAACTTAGTACTTGCGTATTGCCAATATAGCCTGTTTGTTTAGCCATGGTATTTTTTTCACTTTCAAAATAATTTATGCCTAATTCAAAAGCAAGAACTGCATTAAATCTAAAACCTCCTGTTAAACCAGCTCTCCAACCTTGTCCAAAAGAACCCGTAATTGCTTGTTCAGAAATTCTAGTTTGCACTCCAGTTGTCGGGTCAATTGAAAAAACGTAGTCTTTTGGTTGCAAATTACCCACATTCGGAAATTCTACTGGCGTAACTTTTAAAAAATAACTCCCTGTTGGTTTCAAATAGAAACCTCTTCCCTCTTGTGCAAATGTGCTAAAGGAAATACCTGCCACTAAAGCAGCGACGATTAATAGCTTTTTCATGATTTTTTCAATTTATGTTTTATACAAAATTATATGCTTGCATAACATATATTGAACGTCCAACGAAGCTTAAAAGTTTAAGGTAAATAAAAATTAAGTATCATTCTAAAGTAAAAACGCATTTTTTTGATAAATAATTCACTTAGACACCATACTTTTGTTAACAGTGTTAACTATTTAAAATGCCAATACAAGAAAAGAGATTAAAACAAAAAGCTGCCGTTAAAGATTCAATTCTTTGCGCTGCCAGAACTATTGTTTTAAAGGAAGGTTGGCAAGCAGTTTCTATTCGCAAAATTGCCGAGGTAATTGGTTATAGTTTACCTGTAGTTTACAAACATTTTGAAAGTAAAGATGCCATTTTAGAGGAGTTTGTAAAACAAGGTTTTGAGTTATTAAGCGAACTGATGCTTGATACAAAAGCAAAAGAAAC
Organism: Sphingobacteriaceae bacterium; assembly: GCA_019752795.1. GTDB lineage: Bacteria > Bacteroidota > Bacteroidia > Sphingobacteriales > Sphingobacteriaceae > Pedobacter. Next base: position 7,684 of record JAIELS010000118.1, on the reverse strand, counting down.
TACAGCAGAAAAACAGTTAACGGCAATGGCATTGGCTTATTTTGAATTTGCTTTTTCGAAAAGAGAATACTACCAAATGATGTTTGGATTAGGTATGCCGACCTGTGAACGAGTTAATCAAATTAATGAGATTGGTAAATTCAGTTCAATTGTGGTAAATACCATACAAAACCTTATCAATGAGGAAGAAGTAAATGAAAAAATCATTTTAAAATTCCATACGTTTTGGTCTATTCTACATGGTTTGAGCTCTATTAACATGGTAAACATTGCCGCTACCCCGAATGAAATGCAACAGCGTGTTTTATTAGATGCTGTACAAGGATTTATCAAAAATATTAACAATTAAATATAAAAAATAGATACAATGAATTTAATAAATGCTTTAAATTGGCGATACGCTACAAAAAAAATGAATGGCAAAGCAGTGCCACAAGACAAAGTTGATCAGATTTTAGAAGCTGCAAGGTTGGCACCTACTTCTTCTGGTTTACATCCATATAAAATAGTTGTAATTACTAACCCTGAATTAAAACAAACACTATTACCTCACGCTTTTAATCAAGCTCAAATTGTAGATTGTTCGCATTTATTAGTTTTTGCTGCATGGGATAATTATACAGAAGATCGCATTAACGGTGTTTTTGCCGAAACACACAAAGAACGTGGTACTCCACCAGAAAGCACAACTGACTATCAAAAAATGCTAGTTAATAGTTATGTACCAAGAACTGAAGAAGTAAACTTTCAACATGCAGCTCGCCAAACTTATATTGGTTTAGGCATGGCCTTAGCACAAGCTGCTTTACTTGAAGTAGATTCGACACCAATGGAAGGTTTTGACAATGCAAAATTTGATGAAATTTTAGGATTAACTGAAAAAGGATTAAAAAGTGTAACGATTTTACCTTTAGGTTATCGTGACGAATCTGGAGATTGGTTAGTAAACTTAAAGAAATACCGTCAGCCAAAAGCTGAGTTTGAGATAGAATTTAAATAAGAAATACCATTTCATGAAGGCGTCCCGACTAATCGGGACGCCTTTTTTATGCTTTATTTAAATGTAAAATTATGTTAAAGATAGGTTACAATTGCTCGCTATAAACCAATAATCAATATATTAGCATTTCGACTAAAGACCAATCCGATTTAATGAGACTATTCAAAATTCTTCCTACCGTATTTCTGTTAGCTATTCTAGTAAATTTTACTGGTTTTGCACAACAAGATAGTATTGTCTTAAACAACATCATTTCTAAAACTAAACAAATTGCAGAAGAACAGCCATTAGAAAAAGTTTATTTGCATTTTGATAAACCATACTATGCTGTAGCTGATACAATGTGGTTTAAAGCTTATGTAACTATAGAACAAAATATACCCTCGCCATTAAGTAAAATTGTGTATGTAGAAGTTTTTAATGCAAAAGACTCCTTAGTTCAAACTGTTAAATTACCAATAAAAAACAGTGTAGGTTATGGTAACATACCCTTAAACATGGGGCTATACAAACAAGGGAATTATTATGTAAGAGCATATACTTTATGGATGGCTAACTTTGATAGCGGGTTCTTTTTTACCAAAAATATACCGCTTGGTGAAGCGATAGATAAGCAAGTGAATACCTTTATTACTTTGAACAATGAGCCTGCAGATAAAAATATTAAGACTACCGCTAAAATACAATTTAAAGACATCACCAAAAAAGCATATGCAAATAAAGTAGTGAATTGGAAAGTAATTTCTAACTATGATGAATTTGCGAAAGGCAGAGGAACTACAGATCAAAATGGCGTATTAACCATTAATGTAACTAGCAAAAATGGAGAGCCTATTACTAATGGATCAATTGTAACAGACATCAACATCGATGAAAAAGAGACCGTAAATTCTGTATTTAATCTTAAACAAGTTTTAAACGAGGTAGATTTTCAATTTTTCCCAGAAGGCGGAGAGTTAATCAGCGGAATACCTAACCAAATTGGCTTTAAAGCATTGAAAAAAAACGGATTAGGAGTTGATGTAAAAGGAAGTATTATTGATGAACAAAATAATGAGATTTCTACCTTTACTTCTAGCCATGCTGGTATGGGCTCATTTTATCTTACTCCAGATAACGGCAAAAACTATAGAGCTAAACTTGCTTTGAAAGATGGATCAATTAAAATTGTCGATTTACCTAAAGCAATTGCACAAGGGATTACTTTACAAGTTGTAAATTCTAATACCGATGTAATTAACGTTAAAATAATTGCGAATACGCCTTTCTTGGAAGCCAATAAAGGAAAATCATTTTTTATAACTGCCTTAAATGCAAATTCTACTTACTATGCTGCTACTATAAAGCTAGTTAATCAAGTATTTTTGATTAAAATACCTAAAAAAGATTTACCTTCTGGCATTGCGCAAATTAGCTTATTCAGTTCAAATAGCGAGCCTTTAAGTGAACGTTTAGTTTTTGTATTAAACGACAATAAAATGAGCTTAGCCTTAAAATCTGATTTGCCAACTTACAAACCTCGCCAAAAAGTAAAAATGACTTTAGATGCTAAAGTTACAGCTTTACCTATAATTGGAGATTTCTCTGTGTCAGTAATTGATGAGCAAAAAGTACCATCAGATGAAAATACGGAAACAACCATTTTGAGTTCTTTGTTACTAACCTCAGATTTAAAAGGATATATAGAAAAGCCAAATTATTATTTCGTTAAAACTGATGATAAAAAATTAGCTGATTTAGATAAACTAATGCTTACACAAGGTTATAGAAGGTTTAGTTATAAAGATATATTGACAGGAAAATATCCTGTGGTTAATTATTTACCTGAGCAAGGCATAAACATTACAGGTACTTTACGTGATTTAACAGGCATGCCTGTTAAAAAAGGAACACTTAGATTAACCGTTCCTGGTAAAACAATTTCTTCTGAAATAACTACTTCAAACATGGGATTATTTAATTTTCAAAATTTATTAATACCAGATTCTTCTGAAGTAGTGATTAGTGCAAAATACAATGCAAACGCAGCAAACTTAATGATTTTACTAGATGGCGTTCCGAGCCCTATTAGTGGGAAAAATTTAAATGTTGCTGACGAAGTAAATAACATTGACACCGTTTTATCTTCTTATTTAAGTAATAGCCAAAAGCAATACAGGTTTTTACGCACACTAAAAGCAGTAGAAGTTAAAGGATCTTCCAGCTTAAAAAAACCTAGTCATCTAGACCATCCAGCGTTAAGTGGTCTAGGTCAAATTGCTGACCACGAAATACCTGGAGAATCTTTATCCGGTTGTAACCTTTTACTAGAATGTTTAAAAATTAGAGCTACAGGACTTACTTATGATAGTAATGAAGAAAAGTTCTACGTATCAAGAGAATATATTAATGGTACAAAAACACCTGTAAAAATATTTATTAATGGAATTCCTGTTGAAGCAAGAGACATTAACACTGTTATTGCAGCGGATGTAGAATCTGTAGAAATATTTCTGAAAGACGCTTTAGGAACAGTAGATAGAGCATACGGAACAAAGGGTGTTTTAATTATCAATACAAAAAAAGCACCAGTAGGACAAAAAATTAGCAAGCAACAGCTAATGGATATGCTTCCCAAAAAAAATATTGTTACATTCTCTCCAATGGGGTACAGCAAAGAAAGACAATTTTACAACCCTAAGTATTTACCCAATGCTATTATCAATAGCAATGATTTAAGAACAACCATTTATTGGAATCCAAAGTTAATCACAGATGAAAATGGAACTGTAAATTTTGAATTCTTCAATGCTGATGGTAAAGGAACTTATCGTGCGGTAGTTGAGGGATTTGATAAAGACGGGAATATTGGCCGAGTAGTTTATAGGTATACTGTAAAATAGAAACAAAAATCTACAACCCCAATACAAAGAAATTGAGCTTACTAAATCAACTCTAACATGGTTAAAGAGATTTAATAAGCTCAATTTTTAATTTAGAGCTTAATTTCTTATTGCGGTTGATCTAATTCAGCTTTACATTTCAAGCCATCTTCGGTCATTACCCATTCTGTGTAATTATTGTTTTCGTTCTGATCATTATTACAGCCATAATAAGATTGTAAATATCTGTAAATGTTGTTATTTAACATTAAATGGGTGCCGATAGGAACTTTTAAGGTGATAAAAACTTCTTGATTTCTCCAAATGCTTTCTTTTTTAAGTACTAATCTGGGATTTAACGTAATTAAAGAGTCTTTTTGTGTGTATTTATAATCGATATTTTGAGCATTACGCAGGGCGATGGGAAAGGTTCTTCCCTGAGATTCATAAGCCAGAACCATTGTTGTTCTATCGTTATCACTTTTTAATATATTAATCCGAACATTTCTAGGAACCCTAAAAGGATGATCATTATCATCATCAAAAATTACTCTTCTATCACCATTACCTTCATTGATATTAAAAGCGATGCTATCTTCTTTACTAAAAACCACACTTTGGTCTACATCAACAATAAAAGTTTTGTAAGTTTTAAGTTCATCAGTTTTAATTAACTCTGCATGTTCCTTAAAATCTGAAGTAATTTTTGCTGTATAATAAACAGTTGATGCTACACCTAATAACCAGACTATCAATAATGCAAACGAGAGCGATTTATTAATTGCTTTCTTATTAAAAGCTACCCTAATAGAGAACAATACTAAAACTAACACCGGAATAAACATGACTACGAATGCGCTCAAAACAATCTGGTCTCTAACGTCTTGACTAATTACAGACAATGGCCAATATTCAAAAACATTCGCATCTAAAAGTCCCAAAAACCCTCCCAAACAGCCAATTAAGCAAACTAATGTTGCAAAACCACAAGCAATAAAAATAGCAGCGAAAATTTTTAAAATAACTTTACATGAGGTTGCAATTAGCTTCACTATGGTTTGAATGAAATCAGCAATAAAACTAGTAGAGCTTTTAACAAACGGCTGTAAATTTTCATTTGCCGATTTCATATTTTCTTTAAAAACAGCAAGTTCTTCTTCGAAACTCTTTTTATAGCCATACAAATTTGTTGCTTCACCTTTCATTTCCATTTTTTCAGATCTGGTGATAGCTCTCGGCATCGTAATCCATAAAATTAAATAGGCTAAAAATCCAGCTCCACCTAAAAAAATGGTTAGGAAAGTAATTAACCTTACCCAGCGTGCTTCTATATTTAAATAGTGACCTAACCCTGCGCAAACTCCAGCAATTACGCCATCATCAGTATCACGGTAAAGTTTTTTATTTCCTTCATAATTAGCATTGTGGTTAGCTTTTGGCATTTCCTCTTCTTCTTCGCCTATAAAGTCTTTTACACTTCCCATTTGGGCAATAACACTTTGAACATCGGTAATCTCGATCACTTGCTTCTTTCCAGCCTCTAAAATTTCCGCAAACATTTCGGCAATACGATTTTCGATATCAGTAACAATCTCAAAATCATCAGCATTTTTAGCAAAATGTTGTTTAATATCGTTTAGGTAAGCTGTTAATATTTCGTAGGCATCTTCCTCTATGTGAATAATTGTATTGCCTATATTTATGATTAAAGTCTTTTTCATTTTTATAATTTTAATTTTGAGAGTCTGTTTGTTTTGGCGCACCATTTTGCGATGTAGTAATGGCGTAGGCCAATTCTTGCCAAGTGTAATCTAGTTGTTTTAAAATCTGCTTACCATCTTCGGTAAGCACATAATATTTACGTGGTGGACCAGATGTAGACTCAACCCAATTGTAAGCCAACAAGCCGTTATTCTTTAAGCGTGTTAGTAATGGGTATAAAGTTCCCTCTACTACAAGCAATTTTGCTTGCTTTAATTCCGCGATAATATCTGAAGCGTAAATTTCTCCTCTCGATATAATTAAAAGCACACAATATTCAAGTATGCCTTTTCGCATTTGTGTTTGCGTATTTTCTGCTATCATAAAACAAAGATATATGTTTTATATAGTATTATGCAATACATAGTACTATATTTATTTTAAATAAAATAGTAACTTATTGATTATTAATCATATAAAATTAAACGGATGTCTATTAATATTTAAATTCAGCTTGAAAAACTGTAGAATTAAAAAAATTAACGATTACAGGTTGGCCAAAAACATTAAAAATGATATAGACGAGTTCGCTATTTTGCAAATTAAGCTAAACGAACAAAAATTCATATTTTCAAAATAAAATATCGATAATAGCTTTATAAAACTCGAATTTCAAAATAATATTTTAAAACTGCTATTTTTGTAGTATTAATTTTTATAGCTTTGCACTCTCAAAAAATACGTGATGCTAAAAAAGTCTATTGCATTAATTAAACAAGAAGTTGCCGACCATGATGGCATTTCTTTAAAAAGAACTTTAGGGCCTTTTCAATTAATTCTAATTGGAGTAGGTTTAACACTAGGAGCTGGCTTATTCTCTATAACTGGATTAGCAGCAGCCAATTACGCTGGGCCTGCAGTAACCATATCTTTTATTATAGCAGCAGTCGGCTGCGGTTTTGCCGCACTTTGTTATGCAGAATTTGCTTCGATGATACCTGTTGCTGGAAGTGCATATACGTACGCTTATGCTACCATGGGCGAATGGTTTGCGTGGATAATTGGCTGGGATTTGGTTCTAGAATATTCGGTTGGCTGTGCTACCGTAGCCATTAGCTGGTCGCAATATTTAACCAAATTTTTAGGCTCTTATGGCTTACACTTACCTCCACAATTAACATTATCACCATTTGAAACCGCAAAACTGGCCGATGGAACTATAGTGAACGGATGGATAAATATTCCCGGCGCTTTAATCGTTATTTTAATGACGTTAGTTGTGATTAGAGGTACAAAAGGATCGGCTATTGTAAATGCGATAGTTGTATTTTTAAAAGTTGGCGTTGTTTTGGTCTTTATTGCATTAGGTTGGCAGTATATAGATCCGGCAAATTACAAACCATATATACCTACAAATACAGGCGAATTTGGCCATTTTGGTTGGAGTGGAATTTTAAGAGCCGCAGCATTGGTATTTTTTGTATTTATTGGTTTTGACGCAGTTGCAGCTTCGGCACAAGAAACTAAAAATCCTAAAAGAGATTTACCTATCGGAATAATTGGGTCGCTATTGGTTTGTACAATATTATTTGGGCTTTTTGGTCATGTAATGACGGGTTTAGCAAATTATACAGAATTTGCTGATAGTGGTGCACCTGTTGCTATTGCGATTGAGAAAACGCCCTTTGCTTGGTTAAGTCAGGCGATAATTTTAGCCATTTTAATCGGTTACACCTCCGTAATTTTAATTGATTTAATGGCACAATCAAGAATGTTTTATGCCATTAGTAAAGATGGACTTTTGCCAAAAGTATTTTCAGACCTTCATCCAAAATTTAAAACACCTTACAAATCCAATGTGCTATTGTGCATTTTTATTGCTTTGTTTGCTGCCTTTGTACCTATTAAGGTAGTAGGCGAAATGACCAGCATTGGTACTTTGTTAGCTTTTGTAATTGTTTGTGCTGGAATTTTGATTTTAAGAAAGACAGACCCGGATGCGGAGCGACCATTTAGAGTTCCGCTGGTTCCTTTAATACCCATTTTGGGCATTTTAGTTTGTTTAGCGATGATGTGCTTTATGCCTTGGGAAACTTGGTTGCGTTTGTTGATTTGGTTGGCT
>JAIELS010000150.1 GCA_019752795.1 Sphingobacteriaceae bacterium | reverse complement strand
TAAAAGCAAAAGCAAATTTTAAAAAATAAAATAATAATTATTTAAAATATAAAAATAGCTACTTGACGTTATTAAGAAACTTTAAATTTCTCAAATCGTTCCCAAAAGCCATCAATAGGTAATGGTGCAAAAATTTTAACAGGTTCTTTTTGTACAGGGTGAATAAATTCTAATTGCCTAGCATGCAAACAAATGCTACCTTTTCTACTCCCACGTGGATAACCATATTTATTATCCCCCACTATTGGACAATCCATTGTAGAAAGTTGTACTCTAATTTGATGTGAACGACCTGTGATTGGATTTACTTGTAAAAGATAGAAACCACCAACCTCTCCTATTAGTTTATAATTTAACTCCGAGCGCTGACTACCAGGCACCTCTTTATTATAGGCTGTAACCACATTTTTTTGTGGATTTTTTATTAAAAAATGTACAAGATTTCCTGCTTCTGTAGCTGGCTTATTTCTAACCACTGCAAAGTATGTCTTTCTAACTTCTCTATTTTTAAAAATAGCATTCATTCTTTCCAATGCTTTACTAGTTTTAGCAAAAAGAATTACACCACTTACGGGCCTATCTAAGCGATGAACAACTCCTAAGAAAGCTCCATTTGGTTTATTATATTTAGCAGCAATGTATTTTTTAACCATTTCATCTAAAGGTTCATCACCAGTTTCATCTACTTGTACAATGTCTCCACTGCGTTTGTTGATGGCAATTAAATGATTGTCTTCATATAAAATATCCGCTTCGGTTATTGGCATACCTAATTAATATTGTTCTTTTTCATTCGGGAAATCTTTTGCTTTAACATCTTTAATATAAGCTTGTGCAGCACCCAAAATACCTTCGTATAAATTCAAATATTGACGTAAGAAACGAGGTTTAAATCCTTTTGTTAAACCAATCATGTCATTAACTACTAAAACTTGTCCGTCACAATCTTGTCCAGCGCCAATCCCGATGGTTGGAATATGTATACTTTTAGTTACTTCTTTTGCTAGTTTAGCAGGGATTTTCTCTAAAACAACAGCAAAACAACCTGCTTCTTGTAAAGCTAAAATATCCGATTTTAATTTATTCGCTTCTTCCTCGTCTTTAGCTCTAACGGTATAAGTGCCAAATTTATAAATAGATTGAGGTGTTAAACCTAAGTGTCCCATAACAGGAATACCAGCGGTGATAATTCTTTTTATAGATTCAACAATTTCAATACCACCCTCTAGCTTTACGCCATGAGCACCAGACTCTTTCATTATTCTAATAGCAGAATTTAAAGCTTCTTTTGAATTCCCTTGATAAGAACCAAAAGGTAAATCTACTACAACAAAAGCTCTTGTTGCACCACGAACAACTCCTTGCGCATGATAAATCATTTGGTCTAAAGTAATTGGCAAAGTAGTTTCGTGACCAGCCATTACATTAGATGCAGAATCGCCCACTAATAAAACATCTAATCCGGCATCATCCAAAATGGTAGCCATAGAATAATCGTAAGCAGTAAGCATTGCGATTTTCTCGCCGCGTTGCTTCATTTCTTGCAGAATATGCGTTGTAATGCGCTTAATTTCTTTGTTTACAGACATGGTTTTTGTTTTATTAAACAAAATTAGGTTTTATTATTGAGAAAGGGCTATGGTTAATAATAGAATTCTCATTCATTTTTAGGTTATTTATGATTTCTATATTTTGCTCTGTTATTCTACTATTAATAAAATATCAAAAAATTAAAAATATATCTTTAAAAAACAATTGAAAAAACTACCTTTGTATCCTGAAATGAATGAGTTCGATCAGACTTCTATATTAGCTTATAAAAACGGTTTTATCGTTAAGTATTTCCATTCTTTTTTATCTTTAATACAACCCTCTCTTAAAGGAGAAGGAGTTTTAACTTCAAATTCATATTGTAATTCAAATGACTAACTACACAAAGTTACCTGCTATTTTGTTATTGGCTGATGGTACAGTTTTTTATGGCAAAGCTGCTGGAAAAATTGGCACAACAACTGGCGAAATTTGTTTTAATACTGGCATGACGGGCTACCAAGAAGTATTTACAGATCCTTCTTATTTTGGTCAAATAATGGTAACTACCAATACACATATTGGTAATTATGGTATGCGCAAAGAAGAAGTAGAATCTGAGTCTATTAAAATTGCTGGTTTGGTTTGCAAAAACTATAACATAGTTTACAGCAGAAAAGAAGCTTCAGAATCTATTCAAGATAATTTTCAAAACGAAAATATTGTAGGCATTTCTGAAGTTGATACCCGTGCTTTGGTACGCCACATTAGAAATAAAGGTGCAATGAATGCTATAATTTCTTCGGAAATTACCGATTTACAAGAATTGAAAAAGAAATTAGCTGAAGTACCAGACATGAGTGGTTTAGAACTTTCATCTAAAGTAAGTACAAAAGAGCCTTATTATTATGGAAATCCAGATGCAAAATATAAAATAGCAGCCTTAGATTTAGGTATTAAGAAGAATATTTTACGCAATTTCGACGATAGAGATATTTACGTTAAAGTATATCCTGCTAAAACTACGTTTAGTGAAATGAACCAATGGGGAGCTGACGGTTACTTTATCTCTAACGGCCCTGGCGATCCAAGTGCGATGCCATACGCAATAGATACGGTAAAGTCTATTTTAGATGCCGAAAAGCCATTATTTGGTATTTGTTTAGGTCACCAGTTGTTGGCAGAAGCGAATGGAATTGGAACAATGAAAATGTTTAACGGTCATCGTGGTTTAAATCACCCGGTAAAAAACATTATTAAAAATCACTGCGAGGTTACCTCTCAAAATCACGGTTTTGGTGTAATACCAGAAGAAGTTGAGAAATCTGATAAGGTAGAAGTTACGCATATCAACTTAAATGACCAATCGATTGAAGGTATTCGTGTAAAAGGCAAAAAAGCTTTTTCTGTACAATACCATCCGGAGTCTTCTCCAGGCCCACATGATTCTCGTTACCTTTTTGATGACTTTGTTGATTTGATTAAAGGAGATTTAGTTTGGTAGATTTAATTTAAGGATTAAAATCAATTAGATATTATTTAAAGATGTTTGTGAATGCGAACATCTTTTTTGTTTTTAATTGAACTTGCAAAGGAACTCACCTTAAAAAAACATCATTTTATAGACATTTTACTGCCATCCAAAAAAATTCATCTACAATTCACGTAAACCTTCTTACATTTAAGCCAACAAAAAACAAAATTTCAAAAATGGAAAATAGGAAGATCATCATCAGTGTTAAAGATTTAATCAAAAACTACGATGATTTTAAAGCAGTACAAGGCTTAAGCTTTGATGTTTACGAGAATGAAATTTTTGGTTTATTGGGCCCAAACGGTGCTGGAAAAACCACAACTTTAGAGATTATAGAAACACTTCGCTCTAAAACATCTGGCGAAGTAATTGTTGATGGATTTTCTGTAGATAAGGATCCCAATGCAATTAAAAGAATTATCGGCGTACAATTACAAGCCGCAGGTTATTACCCCAACTTAAACTTAGTAGAACTTTTAGAGTTATTTTCTGGGTTATATGGCGTTGCCGTGAAACCGATGGAAATGCTAGCAAAAGTAAACTTACAAGATAAGGCCAAAGCAAAATATAAAGCACTATCAGGCGGACAAAAGCAACGTTTTTCTATAGCCACAACGCTTATTAATTCACCTAAAATTATTTTTTTGGATGAACCTACAACTGGTCTAGATCCACAAGCACGAAGAAATTTATGGGATTTAATTATCGACATTCGTAAGCAGGGAACTACAGTAGTTATCACCACCCATTATATGGATGAAGCTGAGCAACTGTGCGACCGTGTGGCATTTGTAGAGCGAGGGCAAATTATTGCTTTAGACACACCAGATCAATTGATAGATAATTTAGTTGCAAGTGGCTTTGAACGTAAAAAAGAAGTAAAAAAAGCTAATCTAGAAGACGTATTTATCAATTTAACTGGCCAAGAGTGGCGAGAAGATTAACAAACTAAAATTCCAATCAACTAACCTTTCAACTTAAAAATAATGCAATCACCATATAGTAATACCAAGGCAACTTTAGCTTTAGCAAAAGCAAGCTTTCGTTCAATTATGCGCAGCCCATCTGCGGTAGTGTTTACCTTAGCTTTCCCTTTAATTTTTATTTTAGTTTTTGGCTTTTTAGGCGGTGGCGGAACAAAACTAGATATCGCAATAGCTCCAGGTTCTGATTTAAATAATCCAGTTATTACTGCTTTAGAAAAAACTGGGTTAGTTAGGCTCACTAAAAATGATGAACTAGAAAACATTAACCGTAATCTTGAAAAAGGAAATTACGATGCTGTAATTAATGTGGAGAAAAATCCAAATGGCGTTCCTGCTTATTTCACTAATGTAAAATACACATCTGCTTCAATGGATAAGGGAAATATTTTAAAATCAATTTTAAATGAAATTTCTTTTAATCTAAACACCCAAAATTTAAAACCAACAGTAACAGAAATTAAAGCGACTACAGTAACGGGGCGTTTATACCGTACTATAGATTTTATTTTACCAGGTCAATTAGGTTTTTCTTTATTAAGTACTGGCGTATTTGGAACTGCATTTGTTTTCTTTAGTCTGCGTCAAAACTTAGTAATTAAACGCTTTTTTGCTACACCTGTGAAACGTTCTAGCATTGTACTTGGCGAAGGCATAGCTCGTATTGGATTTGCGTTACTTGGAGCACTATTTATCATTTTAATAGGACATTTTTTCTTTAAATTCACCTTAATTAATGGAGCAACAACAGTATTTAATATGTTGCTATTGGCCACTATGGGTGTAATTGTGTTTATGGGTTTCGGTTTTGTTGTTTCTGGTTTGGCTAAAAGCGAAAGTACTATTCCGCCAATATCAAATATTATAACCTTGCCACAGTTTTTATTATCGGGCACTTTCTTTTCGATAGACGCTTTCCCATCATGGTTACAGCCAATTAGCAGAGCATTACCCCTAACCTATTTAAACGACGCATTGCGTAAAGTTGCTTTTGAGGGAGCTGGCTTATGGGATGTAAAACACCAAATGCTAATTATGCTTATTTGGGGAGTTGTTATTTATGCAATTGCTGTTAAAACCTTTAAATGGGAATAAAATAGTTTAGAAGTTTTGTTGTTATAATTTAAATTAACATAGCTTTAAAGTTTATAACCTCAAAACAAAGTCATGAAAAACATCGCTATAATATCTGCTAGTGTTAGAAATGGGCGAAATAGCCACAGAGTAGCACTTTATTTTAAAAATTACTTAATAGACAATAAAATATCTACAGCTAAAATTTTAGACTTAAAAGATTATAATTTTCCAATATTTGAGGAAAGATTAAGGCTCATTCCAAAACCATCAGCGCACATGCTAGCTTTTGCAAAAGAAGTTGAAACTGCCGATGGTATTATTATAGTAACACCTGAGTATAACGGAGGATACCCAGCCAGTTTAAAAAATGTTATTGATTTATTGTATGCAGAATGGAAACGTAAGCCTATTGCAATTGCAACAGTTTCTGCGGGTGCATTTGCAGGTTCGCAAGTAATTACATCATTGCAATTTAGTTTATGGAAAATTGGCGCATTAGTAGTCCCTGCAATGTTTCCAGTGGCAACAGTAGAAAAAACATTTGATGAAAACGGCACACCAAACGACTTAGAAGGAACAAACAAAAGAGCAAATATTTTCATAAAAGAACTTACTTGGTGGATGGAAGCTAAGCAAAAAATGGAAATATAATATCGTTTAAAACTCGTTGTCTTAAAAAATCATGCTAATTCTAATTTAATAAACTTAAATACTATTTAAGGCAAATAAACATCTAATTTATACAGCGGATAGTACAAAAAAACCATTGTACAACAATTAGTTTAAAAATTATTTTAACTTTGAAAAAGCTATAGCTAATTGTACTTTTTACACTAAGGTTTATTTTTAATTCAAATCAACATAAAATGAGTTTAATAATTGATGTTCATGCTAGACAAATCCTTGATTCAAGAGGAAATCCTACAATTGAAGTTGAAGTAATTACAGAAAATGGTCAAATGGGCCGTGCCGCTGTTCCATCTGGGGCAAGTACTGGTCAACATGAGGCGGTAGAGTTGCGTGATGGCGACAAGAAAGTTTATATGGGAAAGGGTGTTTTAAAAGCCATTGAAAATGTAAATACTATTATTGCTAAAGCTTTACAAGGTGTTGATGTTTTTGAACAGAACTTAATAGACAAGTTAATGATTGACTTGGATGGCACTGAAAACAAAGGAAAACTAGGTGCAAATGCAATTTTAGGGGTTTCTCTAGCAGTTGCTAAAGCAGCGGCAGCAGAGAGCAGACAACCTTTATATCGTTATATTGGTGGAGTTAATGCTAACACATTACCAATTCCTATGATGAACATCATCAACGGCGGTTCTCATTCAGATGCTCCAATAGCTTTCCAAGAATTTATGATTATGCCAGTTGGCGCACCCTCTTTTTCTGAAGCTTTACGCTGGGGAACAGAAGTTTTTCATAACCTAAAAGCTATTTTACACGACAGAGGTTTGTCTACTGCAGTTGGAGACGAAGGTGGATTTGCGCCTAAATTTGAAGGTACAGAAGATGCAATTGAAACTGTTTTAAAAGCGATTGAAAAAGCTGGCTACAAACCAGGTACTGAAATTTGTTTAGCATTAGATTGTGCAGCATCAGAATTTTACAAAGAAGGAAAATACGATTATACTAAATTCGAAGGAGAAAAAGGTGCAATTCGCTCTAGTGAAGAACAAGCGCAATACTTAGCAGATCTTTCTGTAAAATATCCTATTATTTCTATAGAGGATGGAATGGATGAAAATGATTGGGCTGGATGGAAAACTTTAACAGAAAAAATTGGAGACCGTGTTCAACTAGTTGGTGATGATTTATTTGTAACTAATGTAAAACGCTTACAAACTGGAATTGATACTGCAACTGCAAACTCAATATTAGTAAAAGTTAATCAAATTGGTTCATTAACCGAAACAATTAATGCAGTTAGCTTAGCACAAAACAATGGATATACATCAGTAATGAGCCATAGAAGTGGCGAAACTGAAGATACTACAATAGCCGATTTGGCTGTAGCTTTAAATTGTGGTCAGATTAAAACTGGTTCTGCCTCTCGTTCTGATAGGATTGCAAAATACAATCAATTATTGCGTATTGAAGAAGAATTAGGTAATGCTGCTCGCTTTATCGGCAAAAACTTTAAATATGCTATAAAATAATCCTGTAAAGGAAAATTAAGTACAATACCAAAAAGCCCCTTTAGGGGTTCGGGTGTTAAGAAGTTAATAAACATATTTGTAAAACATCCGAAAATTTAAAACCTTCGGATGTTTTTATTTTAATACTATATTTGTGTTGATATAAATATTTTTTATCACATCCCGATAGTTATTCGGGCTCATATCTGTTTTATGAAACGTCTATTTGAACTTTTACGTAATAAATACTTTTTAGCAGTTATGGCTTTTGGTATTTGGATGTTATTTTTTGACAGAAATGACATGCTTTCTCAGTTCGAATATAGAACTGAAGTTAAAAAATTACAAGAAGAAAAAGATTTTTATTTAAAAGAAACTGCTAGTGTTAAAAAAGATTTATCAGAAATAGATAGCAACTTAAATACTGCTGAAAAATTTGCACGTGAAAAGTACTTCATGAAAAAAGATAATGAAGACGTGTTTGTTTTAGTTAAACCAGAAAAGAAGAAACAATAAATTGTAATCCTAAAAAGATGTCATGAGGAAAATCATCTTATTCCTATTCTTATTTTTTAGTACTGTCATCTACTCTTATGCTCAAGAGTTTCCTAACCTAAAAAACATCAAATTAAACAAGAAATCTCATTTTAAAAGTGCAGAACCAGAAGTTATAAAATTGGTTAATTATTTATTCGAAACTCCTATCGACACAAAAAATCACTCTAGAAAAGAAGCTGGAGAATTTTTAATAAAATGGATGAACGGCACACCAGATTACGTTTTTGTTCTAGAAGATAAAGAAACCGTATATTTTAATACAGATGCTGATTTAATGTTAATTTATATGGCAAGCTTAACCAAATTCATGCTTGAAAACAAATCAGAGAAAAATCAAAATGCTATAATTTTAGGGGCAATGAAATTGGCACTTACCTATCTAAACCAACAAGAAAATAAGAAAAAATGGTCTGCTTTGCTTTGGCAATTAAACGATGCCAATTTACATGGCAAATTAACTACCTTTTTAAATCAATAACCAAACTTCGGTAAGGCAAGCTTATATCTAACAACAACTATTCGTAATGTAAAAATAAATGCAATTACAATAATTTTTGCCAAATCTGCTTTTAAATTAAAGTTTAACAAACAAAAATATAGTACCCCTCCCAAAATACACGCAGTTGCATAAATTTCTTTTCTAAATATTAAGGGTATCGTATTTAATAGCGTATCTCTAATCACCCCTCCAAAACAGCCTGTTATGGTTCCTAGCGCTACGCATATTCCAGGCTCTAAACCAAACACAATTCCTTTTTGTACACCTACAATTGTAAACAAACCCAAACCAAGCGAATCGAATAAAAAAAGTGTGACTTTAAATTTTTTAATTTGAGTTTTAAAAAATATCGTTAGCAATGATGTCACTAAAATTAACAAACAGTAATTTACATCACGCATCCAAGCAACTGGAGTATCTCCAAGTAATAAATCCCTAACTGTACCACCACCAATAGAAGTTACGAAGGCAATTATTAGTACCCCAAAAGGATCTAATCTTCGTTGCATAGCTGCAAAAGAACCAGAAATAGCAAAAGCTACGGTCCCTAAAATTTCAATAGCATAAGTTGTAGTCATTTCCATTAGGCTTCACCATTACGTTTACGTAAAAACCATTCAACACTTAATAGCAGTAAAATTAATGCGAATAGCCATTTAAAATTAATCAACTCCTCATACTTACGATCTTCATAACTTATCGTTTTTATCTGCTCATTTTTGTCTAACTCATCAGTTATACTCAATAAATTTAATGGCATTACCATTTTACCATTTGTTTGTTGTGCCATCGTATTTAGTAGTTGATGATTTGCAGTTGTTTGTTGATATTCTACAATTAAAGCACTTACATAAAAAGCACCATTAGCCTTATAATTTTTATCTCCTAAATTAGTGCTCGCAACATAAGTATAATTTCCTTGCGGTAAAGTTCCAGCATTTAATTGATAAGTAGTTCCAAATTTCGAGAAAGTATAATTAAATACTTTACCTTCTTCATTTTTAAACTGAACTTTTACATCTGGAGTATTTACTGCTTCATAAGCATCATTATAAAGTGTAGCATTTAAAATTATATTTTCATTTTCTTCATAAGTATTTTTACTAGTATAAACTTTAAATTTACGTTTATCATCTTTAACAGAAAGGTATTGTACTGTTTTAGATATTAATTCATGTAATAAAGGAAAACTCTGCTCATTTTTAGCCTCTTCTAATTTCCATTTCCATATTCCTTCCCCTATTAAAAAACCTATCTTTCTGCCATTATCTTCCATAAAAAACCATAATGGACTTTGTGTACTCACTTTACCAATACGTTGGTTTAATACCGCAGTATAATTACCGTTTATACTCAAATTACCAAATGGCATTAGTAAAGGATCATATTCACTTAGCTGTTTTAAAGCATTATTATCTAAATTAAAACCTGTAAAATTTGGTGCTATGTTTGGAAAAACCTCTTGTAAAGTGCCATTCGTTCTATTAAAATTCAATGCTTTTTGATGTTGATTAAATGCAACAATATTACTTTGAGCACCTATAACATACCAAAGTGATATTTTAGAATTTTGTATTTTAGTTAAAAAAGCATTAGTCGTATTTCCGCTTGCTGGCAATTGGTATAAAATTGCTAAACTATAGGTACTTACATCAACATTTTCTAGCTCATCTGCCAATACTAAAGTAACTTCATAATGTTTATTCAACTCTATCGCTTGCTTAATTGAAGCTAAATCTGGGTGAGGCGATGAAGCGGCTAGTAAAACTTTTTGCCTTGCATCAATTACTTCTATAAAAATAGTTTGAGTATTATTTTTTGTGGTAATTTCATTATCAAGCGGGGCAACAGTAATGGTATACTTTTGAATTCCAATTTTACTAGCTTTTAGCTTGATTTTAATATCTTTCACAAAACTTGTAGAGTTAATGGCAACCGTTTGCGATGCTATTTTATTGCCATCTGCTGAGATAGAAAGTTGTGCATTTTCTCCTTTACTTTCATAGGCTTGAACCTGAACATCTAGTGTAAACTCATTGTCTAAATAAACTAAATTATTATAATTTACATTAGCAATAAGCACATCTTTTTTTGGAATGGTATCTCCCATTGCGATTGTATAAACCGGAGCTTTTATTTTATTCAAATCGTATAACGGATTACCACCTCTATTAAAAATACCATCGCTTGCAATTATTACAGCACCAACATTTCTATTCAGCAATTCGTCATTTAAGCGATTAATTAAAGCTGATCCATCAGTTAATTTACCATTACCAGAAAAATCTAAACCTTGTTTAACACTATCACTAAAATTATATGTTTTTACTTCATATTTCTTACTTAATTTATCAGCTAGTTGCTGCAAGTCTTCCTCATATTTTTTTTGATTAAAATCGCTAGATTTTAGCTGGTCTACAGATATAGAATTATCATTTGCAATAACAATAATTGGTTTTTCTAGCGTATAAGAAATTTGTTTAAAGAGTGGCGCAAAAAGTAAATAGCTAATTGAAGTAACAACTACTATTCTTAAAATTGTTAAGGTATACTTTAAAGTTTTAGTAAGCTTATTATTTTTACGATATAAAACCCATGCATATAAACAGCCTAATAGAATACAAGCGATAAAAGTGAATAAAGAAGTAGCTGTAAAAAAATTATCCATAAGTTTAAACGTAAAGATGCTAAATTTCTAAAAAACAATGTAAATTGTTTGCAAATACATTTATAGAATGAAAACATATTTAAATATTTTTCTAATTATCATCATGACTTTACCTGCGATTGCCCAAAACAACTTTTTACAAAACCAGCTTAAATTTGAAAGGGTTAAACAAGCTTATGATGAAAAATGGAATAATTTAAAGAATGACTTAGTTGCTAAAGGATATAGTGATTCTTATGAGCTTTGTATAAATGCATATAAGAGCGAAGGAAAATTAGAAGTTTGGTTAAAAAAACCAAATGAAGCTAAATTTAGCATTTTTAAAACCTATGATTTTTGTGAACATTCGGGGAATTTAGGTCCAAAAGTAATTGAAGGTGATTTACAAACTCCAGAAGGTTTTTATCAAATCAATGTATTTAATCCAGAAAGCACTTATCATTTATCTTTAGGAGTTGATTACCCAAATAGTGTAGACTTAGCAAGAACTGGCCTAGTAAACAAACCTGGGGGTGATATTTATATCCATGGGGATTGTGTTACAGTTGGCTGTATTCCCTTAACAGATGATAAGATTAAAGAAGTTTATCTATTAGCTGTATTTGCTAAAAATGGAAGTCAAAAATCTATTCCAGTAAATATTTTTCCATTTAAAATGAACGAAAAAAATATGGAAAGCTATAGTGAAAAATTCCCTCAACATCTGGTGTTTTGGCAAAGCTTACAAAAGGG
>JAIELS010000047.1 GCA_019752795.1 Sphingobacteriaceae bacterium | reverse complement strand
ATAGATCCATCAGCTCTAATTGCACCATTTTCTCCACCTCTATTAGGTCTAGGTCTGTAATTTTCGTTATTTCTAACTGTTACATTGCCACCATAGTAAGGGTTACCATAATATCCACCATAAAAACCTCCGCCATAACCGTATGGGTTATAATAAGAGTAAGGTCCCCAAAAATTATTGTAATATGGAGAACCATAATAGCTCCAATTATAATATGGATTGTTCCAGTTATTGTAATAACTACCAAAATAGCTATTTAGGCCAAAGCCGTAATTATAATATGGGCTATAGTATGAATTATAGCCATAAGAATTAAAACCAAAAGAGTTATAACCATAATAATTATAAAATGGATCATAATATGGCCTATTTGGATTTCCGTAGTAAAATCTGTCTATTCTTGAAGAGTAATCCATATCGTAATAAGGATCACTTTTAGCATAATAGCTATCATCAGTATTTTCAATAGATTTATTTTCAATAATTACTGGCGCTATATATTCTTTAGCACTTGCAGTTGTATTGTAAACATCGTCTTGCATGGCATTATTTTGTGCCAATTTTGATGTTGAACAGGAGGCAACAAACAAGGCTGTTACCGCGAGCATAGTGGTGATTAATTGGTTAGGTTTCATGATATGTGAGTTTTGTTTGTGTGTGCAACCAAATTGTAGCTATAAATTTATAGATTTGTAGCCAATATTACAAGGTATTTAACACAAAAAGCGTTCCAAATAGTTATGAGCAAAGGTATTACAAGCAAAAATGACGATTATTCTCAGTGGTATAACGATATTGTTATGAAAGCCGACTTGGCTGAACACTCTTCTGTAAAGGGGTGTATGGTGATTAAGCCATACGGTTATTCAATATGGGAGAAAATTCAGGCAGTTTTAGATCAGAAATTTAAAGATACTGGTCATAGTAATGCCTATTTTCCACTTTTTATACCTAAATCTTTCTTTTCTAAGGAGGCCGCTCACGTAGAAGGGTTTGCGACAGAATGTGCTGTGGTTACTCATTATCGTTTAAAAAATGATGGGAATGGTAATATGGTTGTTGATGAAACAGCGAAGCTAGAAGAAGAGTTAATTGTTAGACCAACCTCAGAAACCATTATTTGGAATACTTATAGAGGTTGGATTGAATCCTATCGCGATTTGCCTTTGTTAATTAATCAATGGGCAAACGTTGTTCGTTGGGAAATGAGAACGAGATTATTTTTAAGAACCACAGAGTTTTTATGGCAAGAAGGACATACTGCACACGCAACTTCTGAAGAAGCAGTTGAAGAAACAGAAAGAATGTTAGACGTTTACGCTGATTTTGCAGAGAACTGGATGGCAGTTCCTGTTATAAAAGGTAAAAAAACACCAACAGAGCGCTTTGCTGGCGCATTAGATACCTATTGTATTGAAGCATTAATGCAAGATGGTAAAGCATTGCAGGCGGGTACTTCACATTTTTTAGGTCAAAATTTTGCTAAAGCTTTTGATGTTAAATTTACGAGTAAAGAAGGTAAGCAAGAACATGTTTGGGCTACTTCTTGGGGTGTTTCAACCCGTTTAATGGGAGCTTTAATTATGGCGCATAGTGATGATTTAGGCTTAGTTTTGCCTCCAAAATTAGCGCCAATACAAGTAGTAATTGTACCGATTTATAGAGGAGAAGAAGATTTAAATAATATTTCAGCTTTTGTTAATGAATTAACACCAAAATTAAAATCTTTGGGTGTATCTGTTAAATATGATTCAAGAGATAGTCAGAGACCTGGTTTTAAATTTGCAGAATACGAACTAAAAGGAGTGCCTATTCGTTTAGCAGTTGGCGCTAGAGATTTAGAAAATAAAACGGTTGAATTAGCACGTAGAGATACTAGAGAAAAATTCACAGTTTCTCAAGAAAATTTAGATGTATACCTTGCAAATTTACTAGAAGAAATTCAAGAGAATATTTACAACAGAGCACATCAATTTAGAGCAGAACATACTACAGAAGCTAATTCTTATGATGAATTTAAAGAGTTGTTAGATGGTAAAACTGGTTTTATTTCTGCGCACTGGGATGGTACAGCAGAAACAGAAAAACAAATTAAAGAGGAAACAAAAGCAACAATTAGATGTATTCCTTTAAACAATAAACAAGAAGCTGGTGTTTGTATTTTAACTGGTAAACCATCTACGCAACGCGTTTTATTTGCCAGAGCTTATTAATACGATAGATAATGGATAAAAGCAATCACCAACAGATACTTGAATTATTGAAGTGTAAATCTTCTTTAAAACAAGGAATTTATAGAAACACACTTGAAGTTTTTGGGCTGTTAAAAAAAGTATTATCAAAAACTGCCTCTAATTTGCATCAAGACTACTCTATAAAAGATCCATCTGTTGAGGTAATGTATAGAGAAACTGGTCAGTTTGAAGCTGAATTAAAGTTTTCTGGTGATATGCTATTGATCTCTATGCACAGTAATGTGTTTAATTTTGAAGAAGGACATTCTATTTTTCAAACCAGCTATATCAAAGAAGATCCTACGTTAAGTTATTGTGGTGTAATTTATATCCATAATTTTTTAGCTGATTCTGTAAAATACAATAGGTTAGCAGATGAGGGAACTTTGCTAGCGAGAATTTTAATAAATAAAGAAAAACATTTTTTAGTTGAGGGAGAAGGTGCGCTAGGCTTTTTATATGAAGTTTTTGGTGAAACTGCAATTTCTGAAGATGCATTAACCGATATTATAGAACGTTCTATTCTACTCTGTTTAAATACAGATTTACAATTACCCCGTTTTGTTCAGATAAAAGATATTACGCTGCATCAAAAACAATCAATAGTAAGTGCTAGTGGTTACCCAACTGGTAAAAGATTAGGTTATTTGTTTAAAGCAGAATTACACCAAAATAATAATTTATAGGAATTAATTAATCTGGGTTATAATAAAAATAAAATACGAGATGAAATTTGCAACAAAAGCTATACATGCTGGTCAAGAACCAGATCCAACTACAGGGGCAGTAATGACTCCAATTTACCAAACATCAACTTACTGGCAAAAATCTCCAGGAGAGCATAAAGGATATGAATATTCTCGTGGAACTAACCCTACACGTAAAGCCTTAGAAGATTGTTTAGCTGCGCTAGAAAACTGTAAATATGGGTTGGCTTTTAGTAGTGGAATGGGCGCAACCGATACAGTTTTAAGGTTGTTACAGCCAGGTGATGAGGTAATTACGGGCGATGATTTGTATGGTGGCTCTTATCGTATTTTCACAAAAGTTTATGCAAAATATGGCATCAAGTTTCATTTTATAGATTTATCAAAACCAGAAAATATCATCCCGTATATCAATGAAAAAACAAAATTAGTTTGGATAGAAACACCTACCAATCCTACAATGAGAATTATTGATATTGAAGGTGTGGCCAACATTACAAAGAAAAATAATATCCTTTTAACGGTAGATAACACTTTTGCATCTCCATATTTACAAAACCCGGCAGATATGGGTGCAGATATTGTAATGCATTCGGTAACTAAATACATTGGTGGTCACTCTGATGTGGTTATGGGTGCTTTATTAACTAATAACGAACAATTGTATAAAGATTTGTTCTTTATCTATAATGCTTGTGGTGCAACACCTGGTCCGCAAGATTCATTTCTAGTTTTAAGGGGGATAAAAACTTTGCATTTGCGTATGAAAGCACATTGTGAAAATGGAGAAAAGGTAGCTCGTTATTTGAAAAATCACCCAAAAATTGATAAAATTTATTGGCCAGGTTTTGAAGATCATCCAAACCATGATATTGCAAAAAAACAAATGCGTGGTTTTGGTGGTATGGTTTCTATCACTTTAAAAGATGCAGATTTACAAGAAACTTTTAGAATAGCCTCTAGATTTAAGGTTTTTACTTTAGCAGAATCTTTAGGCGGAGTAGAGAGTTTAATCAATCATCCAGTAAGCATGACACATGGTTCTATTCCTAAAGCAGAACGTGAAAAAGTTGGTGTAACAGATAATTTATTGCGTTTAAGTGTGGGCGTAGAAGATATTGATGATTTATTAGCTGATTTGGAACAAGCTTTAGGTGGTTAACTGTGTAACTGTTGAAATTGTTTAATTGTACAGTTAGCCGATTAACCAATTTTACAATTTATCAATATATGGAGTTTAACGAGCTTAAAGATTTTTTAGATTTTAAAGTTGAGCAATATAATCAGCCTAACTTTATTGCAAATGATCCTATCTGTATTCCACATCAATATACATTAAAACAAGATATTGAAATTGCTGCATTTTTTGCGGCAATTTTAGCTTGGGGGCAGCGTAAAACGATTATTAATAAGTGTAATGAGCTTTTTTTAAGGATGGATAACCAGCCTTATCAATTTATGCTTAATCATAGTGATGGTGATTTAAAAAGATTATTGGGTTTTAAGCATAGAACCTTTAACGATACTGATTTGCTATATTTTGGTGCATTTTTTAAACATCATTATTCAAAATCGAATAGTTTAGAGACAGCTTTTTTGCCAAGAAATGAAGTTTTTAACCACGATTATTTACCTGAAGTTTTTGACCAAAAAGCTAAACAGTTATCCTCTTCGCCATGTATGATTAGTGATTTTTCGATTACTCATTTTACAGCAGAAAAAGCATTAAATTATTTTAGAGCTTATTTTTTTAGTTTACCAGATTTCCCTAGCAGAACTTTTAAGCATATTTCATCACCATTGCAAAAATCTACTTGCAAACGTTTAAATATGTTTTTAAGATGGATGGTACGTAAAGATAATTGTGGAGTTGATTTTGGGATTTGGAATACTATTCCATCTTCAGAATTGATTTGCCCTTGTGATGTACATGTTGATAGGGTAGGAAGAAGATTAGGGTTGATTAACCGTAAACAGACAGATTGGTTAACGGCCGTTGAACTGACTAAAAAATTGAAAGAATTTGATTTGAATGATCCTGTTAAATACGATTTTGCCTTGTTTGGTTTAGGGGTAGAGGAGAAATTTTAATCACTTTTGCGATGAAGAACGAGTAAGCAATCTGCTTTGCTGGAGAGATTAGTTCCTTGTTCTTTATTGCTGATTCTTTTATCTTTAACCAATGATTTACTTTAAAGCAGAGATAGAAAGATTTGAAACTAACGGCGAAAAAACCGGTTGGAGTTATATTTTTATTCCTCAAGAAATAGCAGATCAAATCAAAGCTCATTCTCGAATTGGTTTTCGTGTACGTGGCTTAATTGATGGAGTAACTGTAAATGGCATGAGTGTAATGCCAGTTAAAGAAAGTGGTTTTATCTTGCCCTTAAACAAACAATTAAGAAAATCATTAAGAAAAGAAGCAGGCGCAGTTGTTGAATTGAGATTAGAATTTGATGCTGATTTTAAAATAGAAATGCCTGAGGATTTAGAAGTTTGCTTAGCTCAGGAAGAAGGTTTGTTAGCACACTTTCTTTCGATGCCAAAATCTCATCAAAATTATTTTATTAATTGGTTAAATACAGCTAAAACTGAATTTACCAAAACAAAGCGATTAATAATGATTGTTGATGCAATGGATAAGAAGCAGGATTTTGGATTAATGATTCGTTCCAATAGAGGGAAAGACTAAAGCCGAAAGAGAGTTATTTGACGCTTTAAGTTTTTCGCTCATACGAGCGAAACCAACTGTTTATCTTCATTTGTATTACGCCCAAAAAAGCTTCTCTAAAAATTCTTGTGCTCATTTTTGAAGTTCCTTCTGTGCGATCTGTAAAAATAATAGGAACTTCAACTACATTAAAACCATATTTAATAGCGGTAAATTTCATTTCAATTTGGAAAGCATAACCCACAAATTTGATTTTATCCATGGGAATGGTTTCTAAAACTTTTCTGCGGTAACACTTAAATCCGGCAGTTGCATCTTGAATATTAATACCAGTAATTAACCTTACGTACATAGAAGCGAAATAAGACATTAGCACTCTGCCCATAGGCCAGTTTACTACATTTACTCCTTTAATGTACCTGGAACCAATTGCAACATCTGCACCATTAACACAGGCTTCGCGTAAACGGATTAAATCTTCTGGATTATGAGAGAAATCCGCATCCATTTCAAAAATATATTCAAAATTTCTTTCTAAAGCCCACTTAAAACCATGAATATAAGCGGTGCCTAAGCCTAATTTTCCACTACGTTCTTCTAAATGTAATTGATTTGGGAATTCTAATTGTAATTTTTTAACAATTGTTGCTGTACCATCAGGAGAGCCATCATCTATAATTAAAAGCTCAAATGAATAAGAAAGGGAAAAAACTTTGCGAATAATTTTCTCAATGTTTTCTTTCTCGTTATAAGTTGGAATAATGACTAGACTATCTGACACAGTAAGGTTTGTGAATGCTGAATTACGATTTAAAGTTTGATGCAACGAAAATAGTTATTAAAAATCAAAAGCCCGAAATTTCTTTACGGGCTTTTGGTTAAATGATGTTAAATATGATTAATGAACGCCGTTCATCCATTTACGTAATAAAGGTGTAAGTGCAAAAGCAATTAATCCAACTGCGATAGGCAGAATAGTGAAAATTAAAAAGAAAGTTGATATAGAATATTCAGTACTTATTTTATCGATTAAACTACCTGATTTACCAGCTAACCAGTTACCAATTGCAGTACAAGTAAACCAAACTCCGAACATTAAACCTACCAATTTTGCAGGAGCGAGCTTACTTACATAAGATAACCCTACTGGAGAAATACATAATTCGCCAACTGTGTGGAAGAAGTAAGCAAAGATTAACCAAAACATACTTACTTGAGCAACAGTTGCACCAGCGGCGATGTCTTTTCCTCCATAAGCTAATCCAGCGAAACCTACGCCCACAAAAATTAAACCTAAGCCAAATTTAACTGGTCCGCTAGGATTGAATTTTGTTTCCCATAATTTAGAGAAAAATGGCGCAAGAGAAACAATAAAGAAAGAGTTTAGGATACCAAACCATGATGCTGGAACTTCGGTGTTTATTGCAGTAAATTCTTTTTGAACTTTCCATATTGCTAAACCCCACATGATAACGAAACTTAGAGCGGTGAATATTATTGTTGCAGGATATTTTGCGAAAATTTTCTTTGCTAAACCAAATAATACTACTGAAACAGCTAATAATGGAAAAATAGTTAAAGCAGCATCGGCCCATTTAAAAATAGTGCCAGAGCTACCATCTAAATTTCTTAAGGTATAATCTTTTGCAAAGATAGTCATAGAACCACCCGCTTGTTCGAATACCATCCAAAAGAAAATAGTGAAGATAGATAATACAAAAATTACCAATAATCTTTCATTAATAACTTTCTTAGGTAATTCTTCTACAGTAGCTTCAACCTTCTTAGTAGTGTTTTTTACAGCATTTCCAATTATTCCAAATATTTTTTGACCGAAATAAAACTGTAACATACCAAAGAACATAAAGATACCAGCTAAACCGAATCCCCAATGCCAGCCAATTTTCTCTCCAACATAACCACACATTAAAATACCCAAAAATGCACCAGAATTGATACCCATATAGAAGATGGTGTAAGCAGCATCTTTTTTATCACTAATAGCAGGGTATAATTGACCAACCATTGAAGAGATATTTGGTTTAAATAATCCATTTCCAGCCATCATTAATACCAAGCCTAGGTAAAAGAAGTTAGAGCTAATTCCTTCCATTGCCATTGATGCATGACCCATTGTCATAATTAATGCACCTAAAATAACAGCTTTTCTATAACCAGTTAGCTTATCTGCTATTAAGCCACCAACAATTGGTGTAAGGTAAACTAGTCCTGTATACCATCCATATAAACTTAAGGCTTCTGGTCTTGTCCAATTCCAACCTCCTTTACTCGCTTCGCTTACCAAAAAAAGCACTAATAATGCTCTCATTCCATAATAGCTAAACCTTTCCCACATTTCTGTGAAAAATAAAACAAATAGTCCAACAGGATGATTAATGAGTTTATCAGTTTCTACACCACTTTTTTCTAAGTGTAAATCTAATACCTGGTCTTCGTTTAGACCGGTAGAACTTGCTATTGCCATGTTTTTAATTTAGGTTATTATCTTTTTAGATTAAGATGCAAATTAAAAAAGTTTATTGATAAATGACTTAAAAGTTTAAAATAAAAAAATGCTTCTGAAGCTGTTTTATAATTAGTAAACAGTATCAGAAGCATTAAATATTAAATTGTTAGTTGCTTTGTTAGCGTAGATTTTCTACAACGATAGCGCTTGCACCACCTCCACCGTTACAAATTCCAGCTACACCAATTTTTCCATTATTTTGTGCCAATACAGCAAGTAGGGTAACTACAATCCTAGCTCCAGAAGCACCAAGTGGATGCCCGATGGCTACTGCACCACCATTTACATTAACCTTATTTTCTTGTAAATTCAATTCTTTGTTATTTGCTAATGAAACAACAGCAAATGCTTCGTTAATTTCAAAGAAATCTACATCGCTTGTTTTTAAGTCTGCTTTGCTTAATGCTAAAGGAATTGCTTTAGAAGGAGCTGTTGTAAACCATTCTGGTGCTTGTTGTGCATCAGCGTATGCTAAAATTTTAGCCATTGGTTTAATACCTAATTCTTTTGCTTTATCAGCACTCATTAAAACTAAAGCTGCTGCGCCATCATTTAAAGATGAAGCATTTGCCGCAGTTACTGTCCCATCTTTTTTAAATACGGGCTTTAACCCCATAATTTTATCAAATTTTACAGCGTTTGGTTCTTCGTCAGTATCAAACAGCGTAATATTTCCTTTTCTGTCTTTAATTTCTACAGCAGCAATCTCATCAGAAAATTTACCTGCAATTTGTGCAGCTTGTGCTCTTTTATAAGATTCAATAGCAAAGTTGTCTTGATCTTCACGACTGATGTTACACGTTTCTGCACATAATTCTGCAGCAGAACCCATATGGTAATCGTTATAAACATCCCAAAGACCATCTTTCACTAAACCATCAGTAATCTGACCATGACCTAAGCGATAACCATTTCTAGCTTTATCTAAATAGTACGGTACGTTACTCATGCTTTCCATTCCGCCGGCAACAACAATTTCATTTTGGCCAAGGGCGATACTTTGCGCAGCTAACATAATTGCTTTAGTACCAGATGCGCAAACTTTATTGATGGTGGTTGCTGGTAAATCTGGCAAACCGGCAAATTTTGCGGCTTGTGTTGCTGGCGCCTGACCTAAATTTGCGGATAAAACATTACCCATGTAAACTTCTTGAATATGCTCTGGTTTTAAACCTGCTTTTTCTACAGCGGCTTTTATGGCAATACCACCAAGTTGCGTTGCCGAAAACCCAGCTAGTGAGCCACCAAAGCTACCAACAGGTGTTCTAACGGCAGCAACAATTACTACATCTCTCATATGTTATTTTTTATAAATATTTGGTTGGCGCAATTTAAGAATTTGAATAGAATTTATTGCACAAATGTTGTTTTATGTATGTAGCTGTGGCTTTGGATGATAAATCTGACTGTCAATTTCATTTTTGCAGATAAAGCTTTGTTGATAGTCAATTAAATAGGATTTTAAGCTTTCTTTTACATCATTTAACAGTATTGAAAAAATTAGCTTAATTTTGGATAAATCAAATCACAAAATTTTGGCTAAACTTAAAAATAATCCAAAAGTACTGTATCGCAAATATTCTACTAACATTAAATATGTAATGATGGTAGTCTGCATGCTTATCATTACCTATTTCTTACCACGCCAACCAAGATTTAGGTATGAGTTTGAAAAGAGTAAAACTTGGCAAAACAAAGATTTAGTATCTCCATTTAGTTTTGCTATTTTAAAAACAAATCCACAAGTTGCTACAGATAAAAAAGAAGCATTAAATAATGTTTTACCTATTTATAATTATGATGAAGATGTTTTTAAAAGCCAAATTGAAGTTTTTATAAATGAGTTTGATGTCAAATGGAAATCTGACGGCTTCTTAGAAAATGAAAAAGAGAAGTATAAAAAAGAAGCATTAAATATGCTTAAAGCTATTTATGCAAAAGGCATAATTGGTTTAGATGCAAAGCACCAACAAGGAGGTAAATATTACGATTTTTCTCTATTAACTAATAATGTTTCAGTTAAAAGTAACTCTCAAGATGTTTATACCACAGAAAGTGCATTAGATTATTTTAAAACTCATTTCACAAGTCCGAATTTAAAGATTAAGGATATGGTTGTTGAGTTAATTGAGAGCCATATTAGACCTAATATTACTTTTGATGAAAGATTAACAACAACGGTTCAAAATAGCTCAATAAATAGTATTTCTACAACAAAAGGGATAGTGCAAAAGGGCGAGTTAATTGTTGCTAAAGGAGGTGTGATAGATGATGAAGTCTATCAAAAACTGCTCTCTTATAAAGAAGCTTATGAAGTACAAACTAAAATAATTGGCGATAATAACATTGTTTATTTAGGGCAAATATTTTTAGTTGGTTTTATTATTACCTTATTAATGGTTTTTCTTTTTCTATTTAGGAAAGATATTTTTGCAGATAATAGGCAAATATCATTGTTATTACTGGTAATAACTTCTATGCTAGTTGCCCTATCTTGGGCTATTAAACTTAATTTATCCAGTTTATATTACATCCCATTCTGTATTGTCCCTATTATTATTAGAATACTGTTTGATACGCGTTTGGCACTCAATCTTCATTTATTGGTAATATTGGTTGCTGGTTTTTTTGTGCCAAATAGCTTTGAGTTTGTATTTTATCAAACAACTGCAGGTATGATTGCTATTTACAGTATTAAAAACTTAGTAAAAAGAGAGCAATTGTTAATATCCGCCTCATTTATTTTAGCCGCCTATTTTGTTTCATTTATTGGTATTTCCTTGTTAAGAGAAGGAGATTTTAACCAGATACAATGGGCTAATTTTTTACCTTTTATCTTTAGTGTTTTACTTTCACTATTAGCTTATCCATTAATTTATGCTTTTGAAAGGGTTTTTGGAATTACATCCGACGTGGCATTAATAGAGTTAACAAATACGAATAACAAATTGCTAAGGGATTTGGCTTTCAAGGCTCCAGGAACGTTTCAGCATTCATTGCAAGTTGCCAATCTTGCCGAAGCCGCTATTTTTAAAATAGGGGGGAACTCCTTATTGGTAAGAGCAGGTGCTTTGTATCATGATATTGGTAAAATGGAAAATCCACAATATTTTATTGAAAATCAAAATACAGCTACCAGTCCTCATGATAAATTACCATATGAGCAAAGTGCACAAATTATAATTAGGCATGTTTATAAAGGAATAGAAATTGCACGTAAAAATAAACTACCAGAAAATGTAATTGATTTTATTAGAACTCATCATGGTAATGCCAGGGTTGATTATTTTTACCAGTCATTTTTAAAAAACTCACCTGAAAGGTTTGTTGATGAAAATATATTTAGATATCCCGGACCAATTCCTTTCTCTAAAGAAACAGGCGTTTTAATGATGGCAGATTCAGTAGAAGCAGCATCAAGAAGTTTGAAAAATCCGGATGCTCAGAACATAAATGCACTCGTTGAAAGGATAATTAACTATAAATTGGAGCAAAATCAATTAGATAATTGCGATTTAACCTTAAAAGATTTAGAAACTATAAAGCTGATATTCAAGACAATGCTAATGAGTATTTATCATGTTCGAATAGATTATTTACAAAGTACATAATTTTCTTTTGCAAACTTAGATGAATTGCTATATTTGCAACCTCAAACGGATGTATTGAGAATACGGAGGGATGCCTGAGTGGCCGAAAGGAACAGTTTGCTAAACTGTCGTACTGGCAACGGTACCGAGGGTTCGAATCCCTCTTCCTCCGCATAATTTAACTAAAGTAAAAAAAGCCTGTTTAATTTATTTTAAACAGGCTTTTTATT
>JAIELS010000128.1 GCA_019752795.1 Sphingobacteriaceae bacterium | reverse complement strand
GATGCCTGAGTTAGACGGTTATCAAACTACTAAACAGATAAGAACTATGCCAGCATACAAACAATTACCAATTTTGGCTGTTACTGCTAAAGCAATGATGGGAGATAGAGAAAAATGCATCGCAGCGGGTGCATCAGACTATATCTCTAAACCAGTAGATGTAGATCAATTGGTTTCATTGTTGAGGGTTTGGTTATATGATAAAGTTTAAATAATTGTTTTAACATTTATGGAAATTAAAACAAAGAAAGTATTAATAATAGACGACGACAGTAGGAATATATTTGCGTTAACGGCAGTTTTAAAAGCAAAAAAGTATAATTGCTTATCTGCTAATAGTGCAGAAAAAGGTTTTGAAATTTTAGCAAAAAACAATGATATTGGGGTCGTGTTAATGGACATGATGATGCCAGACATGGATGGATATCAGGCAATCGATAACATGAAAAATCATCCAGAAATGCAAAAAATACCTGTAATTGCAGTTACCGCCCAAGCAATGGTAGGTGATAGAGAACGCTGTATGAATGCTGGTGCAGTAGGCTATATTTCTAAACCAGTAAATGTAGATGAATTGGTTCAACAATTAAAAACACATATCTAGTGCCATATCTATCCGCAATAACAGATGAACAAACAGAAACGCTAATAAGCGATGTTTTGCAGTTATATGGATATGATTTTACAGGCTATTCAAGAGCGTCTTTGAAGAGGCGTTTAAATCGATTATATAGTTTAGATAGGCAAGTTAGTTTTGCAGAGTTTAGATACAAAATCAACAATGATTCTGTTTATTTTAAACGATTTGTTGAGCAGATTACAGTTAACGTTACAGAAATGTTTCGGGATCCTAATTTTTATAAGGCATTAAGGAATAAAGTTTTGCCAAGCTTAGGTACTTATCCTTTTATTAGAATATGGTTAGCTGGCTGTTCTACAGGAGAGGAGGCTTATTCTATGGCTATTGTTTTACAAGAACTTAATTTATTAAAAAAGGCATTAATTTATGCTACTGATATTAATCCTACTGTTTTAGAAAAGGCAGCCCAAGGAATGTTCCCATTAAGCCAAATGAAACAGTATTCTGAAAACTACATTGAATCTGGCGGAACAAAAGATTTCTCTTCATATTATAGTGCCAATTACTCATTAGCAAAATTTAACTCAGAACTAAGAGATAAAATGATTTTTTCTACTCATAATTTGGTCTCAGATCATTCTTTTAATGAGTTTCAATTGATTTTATGTAGAAATGTGTTGATTTATTTTGATAGAGATTTGCAGTATAAAGTGCTTCAACTGTTTGATGGAAGCTTAGAAAAATTGGGTTATTTAGCATTGGGCACAAAAGAAACCACAGACTTTTCGCCTATTAGTAAACGCTACGTAAGATTAGACACGGATAAAATTTGGAGGAAAATGGTCTGATGAAAGGGTGTAAAGCATTAATTATTGGAGGTTCTGCAGGAAGTTTAGATGTTCTTTTAAAAATTTTTCCAGCTATAGACAAAGACATTACTTTTCCTATTGTAATAGTGGTTCATCGTAAAAAAGGGACAGATTCTTTACTAGCAGATTTATTAGCTACTAAAACTTTTTTGAAGGTTAAGGAAGCCGAAGAGAAAGAAACGCTATTAGCAGGAACTATTTATATCGTACCATCAGATTATCATTTTTTAGTAGAAAAAAACTTAACTATTTCTTTAGATACCTCTGAAAAAGTAAATTATTCTAGACCATCAATTGATGTTACGTTTCACTCTGCAGCAGAAGTTTACAAAGATAAATTAGTTTGTTTATTACTTTCGGGATCTAACAGTGATGGTGTGAATGGTTTAATAGAAGTTAAAAGATTTGGCGGCGAAACCTGCGTTCAAGACCCTATTTCAGCTCAAGTAGATTATATGCCTAAACAAGCCATTTTAAAAGCCAAAATTGATCATGTATTAAGCATTGAAGAAATGGCAAATTATATTAATTTATTAAAATAAAACGCTCAAAATAACATGAATAAGAAAGTATTTATTTTTGACGATAATGAAGATATTTTAGAATTGTGCACTTTAATTTTAGAAGATGCAGGTTATGAAATAAAGACATCAGCCACATCAAATGATATCGTTAGCCAAGTTTCGGCATATATGCCAGACTTAATATTTATGGACAATTGGTTGCCGGATGTAGGCGGGATAGAGGCAACTCAAGAGCTAAAAGGCCATCCTCAACTAAAGCATATTCCGGTAATTTATTTTTCAGCAAATAATGATGTTAAATCTTTGTCAGAAAAGGCAGGAGCTGATGCATATCTTCCAAAACCATTTGATATTCATGCATTAGAAGAAATTGTAGTTAGCTATATTGGTAAGTAAATCTTTTATAAAATTAAACGAAGAGCGCATTTCTATCTAAAAAGTATAGATAAAAACCGTCTCTTCGTTTAAAAAAGCCTTTAATTTTTCATTCTTCCTTGCTCACTTTCAGTGCCCGTACTACGTTTTCGAGCTGGCTTAATTTCATTTTTACCAAAACGATAAGAGAAACTAACTCTACCAATTTGCGTATCGTTTTTTTGATATAAATCATACTTTAAACCTGGATAAGCACTTGTTAAATTCGTTTCATTAGTGTTAAATACATCGCTAAGTGCAAGTTTTAAGCTTGCTTTTTTATTGAATAACGATTTACTTAAGCCCATATCTACAGAATATCTGCTCCCTAAGCTTAGTGTTCCATAATCTAACGGCGATTCGTAACTTCCTCCTAACTCTGCACTAAAGCCTTTTATAATTACAAAAGTATTCTGTAATTTATATTGATAAGCAGTTTTCCCAGTTTTTAATGCTTGACCCCCAAGATTTGGAGTCTCAAAACTTAAATAAAATACATTAATATTATTGTTCATGTCCCACCATTTAGCTAATTTAATTGGCACATTAAGGTTGGCTCCATAACTGATGTTTTTAGCAATATTTGCATTGGTTTGATAAAGTGCTTTTTTTGCTGGGTCTGGTAATAGAACCTGTGTAATTACATCGTTAACTCTACTATAATTTATTGATAACAAATACTTTTGCATGAAAGTATAATTAAGTTCAAAACTATGCGTGTATTGAGGATTTAAAAATGGATTTCCTTTGTTATAGGTATATTCATCTAAATAATATACAAAAGGATTTAAGTCATCATAACTCGGTCTATCAATTCGTCTGCTGTAAGAAAATCCAATTTGGTTGTTTTTTGATAGGGTCTGCTGAATAAAGAAAGTCGGGAAAAAGTCCCAATAACTTCTATCTACTATCTCATTATTTGTAATCAAATTTCCTGTTGAATTAGTTTGTTCAACTCTTAATCCAATTTGGATACTCGTGTTTTTAAACTCTTTATTTAGATTGGTATAAGCTGCGTTAACATTTTCATCATAAACAAATTGGTTACTTCTACGCAAATCATTTTGCCAAATGTTATTTACCAACTGTTCTGCTCTTAAATCATTATCAGTTTTAACCCAACTACTTTTTATACCCGCTTCTAACTTAATGGTTTTGCTAAGCGATGTGTTGTAATCTATTTTAAATGCTTTGATGTCAATCTTAGTTGGGGTTGTATTTCTAATTACATTTAATGGTCTAATTCTATTTCCGTTAGCAAAAAGATAATCGTTGTAATAATCTGCAATGTCTTCTCCGTTAAAACGAGAGTAATCTAAATCCGCAGAAATTTCTGAACCAGCAGTATCTAAAATGGACTTATAGTTTAGATTATAAGAAAGGTTATTGTATGTACTGCCAGAAGTTGATGTTGTATTAAGTAGAGAATCTACTTGAGTAAAAGATTTTCCAATTAAAGTTTTATTACCAGAGGTTTCTTTGGCACTGTTTAAGTAACCACTAACCAAAAAACCTACGGTGTTTTTTTTATCAATAAAGTAATCTAATCCGGCTTTAAAATTATTGTTTTCACGTTTTCTAAATGTATTTCCCACTTGCATAAAATAGGTGTCGGGGTTCCCATTAGAAATTCGATCGATTTCAATTAAATTATTATTGCTAAAATTGCCATAATTGTAATTTCCAAACACATTAAGTTTGTTTGTACGGTGGTTTAAATTTATTCCAGTATTTCCTCTAAAATTTTTCCCTTGTGCTGCCGTAAGACTTACACTACCGTTTGTGCCTCCATTTTTGCTCTTTTTAGTTTTAATATTGATAATTCCTGAATTGCCAGCTGCTGGATACTTTGAAGATGGATTTGTAATTAATTCAATTGTTTCTAATTGAGAGCTTTGCATATTCCTTAATAAATTAGCTACATCGGCATTACTCATGTAGGTTTCTTTACCGTCAATCATAATCAAGACGCCTTGTTTGCCTTGCATAGAAATATTATCATTCTGATCTACTGTAACTCCAGGGGCTTTTTGTAAAACCTCTAATGCTGAAGATCCGATTGCAATACTGCTATTTTCAACATTCATAATTGTTTTGTCAGTTCTGCGCTCGAATAATGGTTTAAGAGCCGTTACTGTTACTGCATTTAAACTTTTGCCTTCTGTTTTAAGATGAATGTTTTCCAAGTCTACAGTGGTTTTGCTTTCTGTTAAGGCGAAAGGTTTTCCTTGGTGAATTACATAACCCATCATGTTTACTTTAACAAAATAGTTACCAGTATTAATGTTTATGAATTCAAATTTGCCATTTACACTTGTTAATGCAGTTTTAACTAGGGAAGAATCGCTAGTTTTAAAAAGACCAACGGTAGCATAATCAATAGGTTTGCTTTGTTCATCTAACACGGTGCCGTTAATGCTTCCTTGTTTGATTAGGTCTTTGGAAATTGCGGCATTTCCGATAAACAATGCGATAATAAAAAAGTAAAAAGTTTTCATGTTTGGTTTGTTAGGTTTAAAAAATAAGGCATAAAAATTCCAAGCGTTTTCACGCAAATTTTTTCTCAGCTATAATTTTTTAGTTTAGTTAAGACGGCCGAAAGCCTTCTCGTTTAGTTTGTGTTATATAGACGTTACAATGAAGCGAAAGGTTACAAGAAAAATGAAAATTTCTTATAAATGAATAATTTTTAAATGCAAAAACCCTGCATAAAATTGTTATACAGGGTTTTAATTAAAAAAAATGAAATATAAATTTTTACTTCATCATGCCTAAAATATCAACTCCTTGTTCAAAAACAAGATCAACAGGAATACCTTTTTTACTTAATCTGTCTAAGTCGCCTTGTAATTCCGCTGCTATAATTCCGTTTGTTTTTTGTGCTTTTTCTACGGCCACTTTGTCGCCATTACCTTGTAAAGTAATAATGAATTTGCTTAGGTCATTCATCGCTAAAGCAAACTTTGTAAAATCTACTTTATAAGTTCCGTTAGTAGATCTTTGGAAAGCACCTCTTTCTTTAAAGAAGTTAAAACACTGCATATTTGCTTTTCCATGTGCCTCTGCAGCACCAAATCTTACAGATCTTAATAGCCCTGCCATAAATGTGGTGTAGTAGTCTTTTATATCTCCAGTTAATTCTCCTTTTTTTAGCAAACCAGTTACCATATATAGACCTAAAATATCTGCTTTTCCTTCTTCTAACCAAGAATATTGCTCTTTTAATGCAGAGCGAACAGTTCCTTTTCCAGTAATTGTGTTCTTAATACCTAAACCATGAGCAACTTCATGAAACATTACATTTGCAAAAAATGCATCAAATTTGATGTATTGTTGTTGGTCTTTATCTATTAATTCATTAGCAATTGGCACTAAAATTTTATCAAATTTAGCTTGCATCGCATTTTTTAATTGTGATCTACGCGTTCCTTTTTTCTGCTGAATTTCTTCATCATTAGGTAAGTTTACCGCAATGGTTTTAGAACCCGAGTTACAGTCTCCAGCATAATAAACTACATCATAAGCATTTAGTTCAGAATCTGTCCCTGGCACTTCCTTTTTGTACTTTTCATCTACTGGTAAACCTCTTTGTAAATCTGGTAACATGGCTACATATTTGGCCAAACGCTTGCTCCAAACTTTATCTTTTACCAATACATAAGATTCAAAAGCGGCACGAGCATTAAATAGCTTGTCTTCGTAATTTTCAATGGGGCCAATAATAATGTCTAGCCCATTGGTTTTCATATCTAACCATGCATAATCGCTAGCTTTGTAATTGTCGGTAACTAAAGCATCAGCTCTTAAATTTAAATATTTTTTAAAGCTAGCATCATCAGTTAACAAAGCTGCTTGCTTTAATAAACTGCTTGCCTTTTGTAATTCAGTAGCATAAATTACATGATATGGAACAGAGATCAACTTATCTTTTTCAGTTCTAATCACAGAATATAATCCAAACTTATCTTTTACATCAGATTTTTCTAATTGTTCTTTTGTCATTCCCGTTGGATAAAATGTACCGCCTTCTGTTTTTGCGCCAATTCCATTTACAAAGGGTTTATCTCCATTTAATCTATCCCAGGGGCCGTAATTAATCATTACAAACTGCTTAGTTTTTTCATCTTTAATAGTGCTTAAAAGACTGTCACGTTGGGGGTAAGCTTGTTTCCAAAATAAATCATCCATTATTTTAGCCGCTTCTATCAACAAAGGTAAAACCTTACGTTCGCTCGGGGTTAAGACATTTAAATTGGTTGTTAATTTAACTTTTTCGTAAATCGCTAAGCGATCATCTACATAGTTTTGAAGACTATCACCCGCTTTTTTTTCTTTATTTATTGTTGTTTTCTCGGGGTTGTTACATGAGAATAGGCATGCTGTAATTGAAAGCCCAAGAAACAAAACAAATGTTTTATTTAATTTTTTCATTAGATTAATTTTAGTTTTTCTGTAGTATCAGACTACTAAATTAACAAAAAATATTTCGCTAGCTTAATTTTAAATATATTCGCTCTTCTATTCAAATAAGCGTTGATTAAATAAATAACAAATTGAAAAAGATAATACAAAAAGGGCTTGCATTAATGTCTCTAGCAGTAATTTTAATTAGCTGTAGTACAAATAAATATGCTGCAACCGATAAAGTTTATAAAAATTTAGCCAAAGGCTTTTCTAAGCAGATAAAAGCCATGCCACCTGTTGGACAAACAGTAGACTCATTAAACAACGAGCAATATTTTGTTGGAACAGTAAATATGGGAATGCGTAAACCAAATTTTGTTGTTATTCACCATACAGCACAAGACTCTTTAGCGCAAACTATAAAGACATTTACTATTGCAAGAACAGCGGTAAGTTCTCATTATGTAGTTAGTAGAGACGGAAAAGTGGTGCAAATGGTAAACGATTATTTAAGAGCGCAACACGCAGGTGCTGGTAAATGGGGTAATGAGGCTGATATGAACTCTGCTTCTATAGGTATTGAGATGGATAATAACGGTACAACCGATATATGGACTGACGCACAAATTAATAGTTTATGTTCGCTATTAGCTACGTTGAAAAAGAAATATAATATTCCAACGGCTAATTTTATTGGTCACGCAGATTATGCGCCAGGAAGAAAAAACGACCCGAAAAATTTTCCATGGAAAGTACTTGCAGCCAAAGGTTTTGGTTTTTGGTATGATGAAATTTTAGAAGTTCCGCCAGTAGATTTTGATACCACAACCGCTTTAAGAATTATTGGGTACAATGTTAAAAATTTACCGTATGCTATTGAGGCTTTTAAAATTCATTTTATACAAACAGATATCAGTAAAACACTCACCGAACAGGATAAGATGGTTTTATATAATTTGTATAAAAAATATATGTAACTAAAAAGCCCAATCTATTTTAGATTGGGCTTTTTAGTTTTATGGGCTTAATTGTTAAAATTTGAAGGCCACACCAGCATTTAAGCTTCCTAAACCATAACCAGCCTCAGCAAAAACACCAATCTTCTCCGATACATAATAACGAGCACCTACGTGTCCACCGTAAATGATACCGCCAGCAGAAGCAGCAGGACCAGCGCCAGCACCAGACCATTTAGCAGAAGCAATATTGTAACCCAAAATTGCTCCTATGTAGGTGTCTAAATTTTCTACATCTAAATCAAAGTGATATGACGCTCTTGCCGCAGTTAAAATGTAAGTATATTTATAAGAACCAAAACCTAAATTCTGATCTTTACTGGCATACGCTACATAAGCACCACCACTAATTTTATCAGAAAAACCGTGTTCGAAACTTAAGCCTATTGGGGTTCCAAAACCTCCACCTAATCCAATTCCCACGTTTAATAGGTTGTTTCCCTTTTCATATGCTTGTGCAAATGATGCTGTAATTCCAAGACCGCTTAATATTAATACGGCAAATAATTTTTTGATCGTTAATTTCATAATTGATTTTATTTAGTTTATAACCCCAAAATTATTTTAAGACAGCCAATACTATCATACCCAAAAATTGGTATTTTAAAGTACGTGGTAATACGTATTGGTTTTTTCTGCTATGATTTTAATAACAAAAAATCCCTCCCGATTTATCGGGAAGGATTTGCTTTATTTTTATTTTTAAATGTTATGCCTTAGGTTTCCAAGCTTCTTTTAAGCCAACGGTTCTGTTAAATATTAAATTACCTTGTTTAGAGTCTTTATCTACAGAGAAATATCCTTTACGGATAAATTGATAACCAATTCCTTCTACTGCATTAGCTAAATAAGGCTCTATGTAAGCTTTTTTTATTACTTGCATGCTTTCAGGGTTTAAATATTCTTTAAAATCACCTTCTTCACTATCAGGAGATTCTACGGTAAATAAACGATCATATAAACGAACTTCTGCAGTTTGTGCATGTGGGGCGCTTACCCAATGTATTGTTCCTTTAACGTTGATGCCACTTGTATCTTCACCACTTTTAGATTCCGGAATGTAAGTACAGTGCACTTCTGTAACGTTTCCGTTTTGGTCTTTTTTAAACTCAGTACATTGAACAATATAAGCATGTTTTAATCTTACGGTTGCTCCAGGAGCCAATCTGAACCATTTTTTAGCAGGTTCTTCCATAAAATCTTCGCGTTCAATCCACAACTCATTGCTGAAAGGAATTTCACGAGTTCCGCCTTTATCGTCCGCTTCTGGATTATTCTCTCCAATTAAAATTTCTTCGCCTTTGGTATAATTAGTTATGATTAATTTAATTGGATCAAGAACTGCCATTACACGGTTGGCGGTTTTATTTAAATCTTCGCGAATGCAAAACTCTAATAAACTCAATTCAATTAAATTTTCTCTTTTGGCAATGCCGATGCGTTCGCAAAATTCTTTAATACTATTCGGTGTGTAACCCCTTCTACGTAAACCACTAATGGTAGGCATGCGAGGATCGTCCCATCCACTTACTAAATTTTCGTTTACCAATTGCATCAACTTACGTTTACTCATTACGGTATAAGTAAGGTTTAAACGTGCAAATTCATATTGTTTAGAGGGAAAAATTCCTAATTTTTCTATAAACCAATCGTACAATTCGCGGTGCGAAACATACTCTAAAGTACAAATAGAGTGTGTGATGTTTTCTATACTATCACTTTGTCCATGTGCAAAATCATACATTGGGTAAATGCACCAAGCATCTCCAGTACGGTGATGATGAGCATGTTTAATGCGATAAATAATTGGGTCACGCATTAACATATTTGTACTTGCCAAATCAATTTTTGCACGTAAAATGCAAACACCATCTGCAAATTCGCCATTTTTCATGCTTGCAAATAATGATAAATTTTCAGCGATGCTGCGGTCTCTATAAATATTTGGTTTACCTGGTTCTGTTGGCGTACCTTTTTGTTCAGCGATTTCTTCTGCTGTGCTGTGGTCCACATATGCTAAACCATCTTCTATTAATTTTACAGCAAAGCCATACAATTGATCGAAGTAATCAGAAGCATACAACTCGTTTTTCCACTTAAAACCCAACCATTGTATATCTTCTTGCTGACTGTTTACGTATTCTGTTTTTTCTGTCACCGGATTGGTGTCGTCGAAACGCAAGTTAGTATAACCACCATATTTTTGGGTTAAACCAAAATTAAGGCATATTGCTTTTGCATGGCCAATGTGTAAGTATCCATTAGGTTCTGGAGGGAAACGAGTAACTAAAGTTTCGTATTTACCAGTACTTAAATCATTCTCTATTAACTCTTCAATAAAGTTTAATGATTTTTCTTCACTCATAATAAATTATAGATTTTGAGGCTCAAAGTTAATAAATTAAGACTATTTTAATTTGTTTTTAGAACTTTGATTAACAAAACGGCTAAATTATTTACATTTACAGTCTTCTTAGTATCAATTATGAATAAAACATTGAACAGACCTATTCGGGTTTTAGTAGCAAAAGTTGGCTTAGATGGTCATGATCGTGGCGCTAAAGTTATTGCAACTTCGCTTCGCGACGCCGGTATGGAAGTAATTTATACAGGTTTACGCCAAACGCCAGAAATGGTAGTTAATACCGCGTTGCAAGAAGATGTAGATGCAATTGGCGTATCCATTTTATCTGGAGCACACATGACGGTTTTTCCTAAAATTGTTGCCATCATGAAAGAAAAACAATTAACAGACGTTTTGTTAACTGGCGGAGGAATTATTCCGGATGGCGATATGAAAAAATTACAAGAGATAGGTGTTGGAGGTTTGTTTCCGCCAGGAACTCCCATGGCGAGTATTGTAGATTATATTACAAATTGGGTAATTGAAAATAGAAATTTTTAAGACATGACTTATCAACAAATCCTATCAGAAGTAAAGGAAAATATTCTTTACATTACTATAAATAGAGCACAAAAATTAAATGCCTTAAATAAAGAAGTGTTAGTAGAATTGGCAGATGCAATTCGTTTTGCTACCAATGAAGAAGATGTTAGAGGCGTTTTAATTACAGGCGCAGGAGAAAAAGCTTTTGTAGCTGGCGCTGATATTTCAGAGTTTCAAAATTATACTTTAGCAGAAGGAAAAGAGTTGGCAAGAACAGGGCATCAAAATGTTTTTGATGCCATAGAAAATTGCCCTAAACCTATTGTTGCAGCTATTAATGGTTTCGCCCTTGGTGGAGGATTAGAATTAGCAATGGCTTGTCACATTCGTATTGCAAGCGACAACGCTAAATTAGGATTGCCTGAAGTAACTTTAGGTTTGATACCAGGTTATGGCGGCACGCAACGTTTAACACAGTTAATAGGGAAAGGAAGAGCCATTGAAATGATTACTACTGCCGATATGATTACTGCAGAAAAAGCCGCTACAATAGGCTTGGTAAATGAAGTTGTTCCACAAGCAGAATTATTAGCTAAAGCAGAAGAGATTTTAAATAAAATTAAACAACGTGCGCCGTTAGCTGTTGCAAGTGCAATAAAAGCCATTAATGCTTCATTAAATAAAGAATTAAACGGTTTCGAAACTGAAATAGAAGAATTTGGTAATTGCTTTCAAACAGCAGATTTTAAAGAAGGTGTAACAGCATTTTTAGAGAAAAGAAAAGCTGTGTTTATTGGGAAGTAAAGATTTTTTACCCACTTAATTAGTGTAGTAAGAATTGTAAATAGGTTTGATTAGTAATGGTTTGAATTATAAATAATCAAACCTATTTACTTATATATTATAATTAAGGAGCCCAAAAATCTCAACGCTTAACTTTTTTTCTTCCAACTCTTTGATAATAAAAGTATTCTCTCTATCTTTGCAG
This sequence comes from Sphingobacteriaceae bacterium, assembly GCA_019752795.1. Lineage (GTDB taxonomy): Bacteria > Bacteroidota > Bacteroidia > Sphingobacteriales > Sphingobacteriaceae > Pedobacter. Next base: position 379 of record JAIELS010000128.1, on the reverse strand, counting down.
TCCCTAAAAAATGGGGATATTAAATATTTTTTAACAAATTAAATAAAAGCAAGTGAATACGTTAAGTTACAAAACTGTCTCTGCCAATGCCAAAACTGTTAATAAACAGTGGGTTGTAGTTGATGCACAAGGAGAGATTTTGGGGCGCTTGTCTTCTAAAATCGCAATGATTATTAGAGGAAAACACAAGCCTGAATTTACCCCAAACGTAGACTGCGGTGATAACGTTATCGTTATTAATGCAGACAAGGTAAAATTGACTGGAAACAAGTTTAGCGATAAACAATATGTTTCTTATACTGGTTACCCAGGTGGTCAGAAATTTATTTCTCCTAAAGAATTAATGGCAAAACACCCTACTCGCGTAGTTGAGAAGGCT
>JAIELS010000156.1 GCA_019752795.1 Sphingobacteriaceae bacterium | reverse complement strand
ACATAAGGTATCAATTTTTGCACCGATTAGCATTGCCTTATTAGGCTACCAAACAGGCGATTTAATAGAATGGGAAATGCCCGATGGTATTAAGGAGTTTAAAATATTAGAGGTTACAAGATTAGAAAAATCAGCTCTATAAATCAATAGTACTAATTTATAGATAAAATCTGTGTTTAGTAGTATTCTTAATAAACACAGATTTTATTATTTTTAAAATATGAATATCAAAAAAAAAGAAAAACTGAAAGTATGAATCAAAAAGTTTGGCTTTTGGGCTTTATGTTTTTCTTAATTAAAGGATTAGTATGGCTAGCAGTTGGCTACTTTATAGTTAGATAATAAAAGAGCAACAGTTTTACTCAATTGGTTAATTTATTTTTACTCACTACTCAATCCTTATTCTATAATTTTCTTCTTGCCTTCTCTTTACTAATTAACCCTAATTCTCTACCAGTTTGTCCGGCAACTGAAGTATTTTCTTGTGCTCTTCTAAACAAATAAGGCATTACCGCTTTAATTGGTCCATAAGGAACATATTTTGCAACATTATATCCTGCATCAGATAAATTGAAACTCAAATTATCACTCATTCCTAATAGTTGCGCAAAATAAATATGAGGATGATTGTGAGGAATATGATTTTGATCGATCAACTCTGTTAATAAACGAGAACTATCTTCGTTATGCGTACCGCAAACAATGCCTATTTGAGCTATATTTTCAATGCAAAACCTTAAACTTTCGTCGTAATCTCTATCTGTACTTTTTTTATCTGGTTGTATTGGCGAAGGATAGCCCATTTCTAAAGCTCGTTTACGTTCTTTTTCCATATATGCACCACGAACCATTTTCACACCTAAAATAAAACCAGTTTCTTTGGCAATTAAGTAATCTGCTTTTAGATCTGCTAATTTATCATGGCGATACATTTGATAGGTATTGTAAACAATTAAATTCTCTTTATTAAATTTAATCATCATTTCTAAAGCCAGTTCATCAATTGTATTTTGTACCCAGCTGTCTTCTGCATCAATCATTACAGGAACTTTTTTATCAAATGCAACCTGACAAATTTTTAAGCAACGAGCCTTAACACGTTTAAACTCTTCTGTTTCTTCGGTTGTCAATTCTTGTTTTGCATCTAACTTTTCTAATAAAGCAAACCTTCCAATGCCAGTTATTTTAAAAACAGTAATTGGTACTCTTGGGTCGCCGTCTGCCCTATTAATTGTTCTTATAATTTCCTCACAAGTAAAATCGAAAACTTCCTCTTCATCTTCACCCTCTACGGAATAATCTAAAATGGTACCTACCTTACCTAAACTCAACTGCTCAATAGTATGCTCACAATCTGCAATGGTTTCGCCACCACAAAATTGTTTAAAAATAGTAGCCTTGATAGCCCCTTTTATAGGAAAACCAATATTTAATAAAAAATTAGTGATTGGCGGACCGACGTTAGTTAAAAAATTACTACTAATAATTTTAAACAGCCAGTAAGCTTGATTTAGTTCGCCATTAGATTTATTACGAAAGGCAATTTCGGTATTATCAAAATTGATTTTTTTTGGGGGAGATGCTTCCATTTTAATATGTTGGTTAGTCAGAAGAGTGCAAAAATATAAATAACAATCGTGTTAAAGCAAAACACTTTGTAATTAATTGTAAATTTGTGGTAACAATGATAAAATTTAAATTAGAAGGCGAGTTTATTCCGCTAATAGCGCTATTAAAAGCAACATCTCTTGTACAAAGTGGTGGCGAAGCTCAAACTGTAGTAGAAGAAGGTTTGGTAAAATGCAATGGAGAAGTAGATTTTAGAAAGCGATTAAAAGTACGCGTTGGCGATAAAATTACTTTTATGGGAAACGTAGTAGAAGTTATATAATGAAACCTATTCAAAACGCAGATCATTTTATTTATTTCGAAACTGGTTTAAGTCCACTTAAAGAAATTTTAGAACAAAATAATTACAGTAAAGTTTTTGTTTTTGCGGATACTAATACTGCCGAGCACTGCCTACCTATTTTCAGGTCTTTACTAGATGATTTAGAAGATTTCGACATCATAGAGACTGACCCAGGAGAAGAAAACAAGAATATAGATTTTTGTATAGGTATCTGGAAAACATTATTAGATTTTGGTGCAGACCGCAAATGCTTAATTATAAATTTAGGCGGTGGCGTAATTACCGATATGGGTGGTTTTGTGGCTTCAACCTATAAAAGAGGTGTAGATTTTATCAATATACCTACAACTTTATTGTCTCAAGTAGATGCTTCGGTTGGCGGTAAAACCGGGATAGATATTGATAATGTAAAAAACATGGTCGGTACATTTTCATTACCGCAAGCGGTTTTTATAGAAAATACTTTTTTAACTACGCTTTCTAAAAGAGAATTGTTATCTGGCTTTGCCGAAATGATTAAACATGGATTAATTGCAGACAAAGCATATTATAAGCGTTTAAAAACAAGTAACTATCAAACTTTAGCGCCAATAGAAATTTATCGTTCTATCGAAATTAAAAACAAAGTGGTTACAGAAGATCCGCTAGAAAAAGGTTTACGCAAAATTTTAAACTTTGGGCACACAATTGGCCATGCCGTAGAAAGTTATGCTTTAAGTAACAGCAAAAAACCGCTCACCCATGGCGAAGCAATTGCAATAGGTATGATATGTGAAGCTTATTTAGCTACCAAATACTGTAATTTAACTGAGGCTGAATTAGAAGATATCAGTAAGTACATTCTATCTGTATACCCCAAATATAACATTAAGGAAAAAAGCTTCGATACTTTAATTAAATTAATGCAAAGCGATAAAAAGAACGAAGACGGAAATATCTTGTTCTCGTTATTAGATAAAATTGGAACTTGCACATTTAACTGTCGCGTAACTACCAAAGATATTTTAGAAAGCTTAGTTTACTATAATAATTTATAAAATGAAATTTACCGGCAGCGATATATCTGTAGGCGCATTATTTGGTTTTGTAATCGTTTTAACATTAGTTGAAATGTACATTAGTTATGTTCATGATAAAAAATTGTATAACAAACGAGATACATGGACAAACATTTATTTAATGACGGTTGCTGTTGTTATCAATTTAATCATGAAAACAGCAACATTCTTTTTATTAGAATATTGCTATCAATTTAGATTATTTGAAATCTCTAATTTTTGGATTTACTGGATTGTTTTAATCTTAGTTCAAGATTTTTTATATTGGTTTCTACATACAGTTGGGCATTATGTACGCTTTTTTTGGGCTATGCATGTTACACATCATTCATCAGAACATTTTAACTTAACTACAGGTTTTCGTTCTACAGTTTTCGAGCCATTATATCGTGTGTTTTTCTATTTACCCTTAGCTTTTATGGGTTTTACGGCATTAGACATCCTATTTGCTTATTTAGTAACTCAAATCTATGGAAATCTAGTTCACACGCAGGCTAAAATTAAATTTCCAGCATGGTTCGAATATATTTTTGTAACCCCTTCTCATCACCGCGTTCACCATGCTAGTAATGTACGTTATTTAGACAAAAACATGGGGATGGTACTTATTTTATGGGATAGATGGTTTGGTACTTTTCAAGAAGAATTGCCAGAAGACGTAATTAAGTACGGATTAACTGCTCAGCCTAAAGATACGGGGCCTGTTAATATTATATTCCATGAATTTATTGACCTTAAAAAGGATATTAAAAAGGCACCAACTTTTAAAGATAAAATCAAATACATTATAAACCCTCCGGGTTGGAGCCATGATGGAACTACGAAAATTGCAAAATTGATGCAAAAAGAGCTACATGAACAAGATAAAATAAGTAATAAAATTACACAATCAGATAAATTTTAAACAATGTTTATATTGTATTTAACACTCTTAAATAGCAACAATTTAACCAAGTAACTATAATCTTATTCGGCAAAATTTAATACTGAAAAAAATATTTTCAAATAAGTATTGACAAATTAAATTTGGAAGTGTACATTTGGCATCAACAATAAAGAAATGCAATTACAAAACACATATTACTTTGGTTACTTTTACTATTTTAGTAAGAGCCGGGGCTAGTATGCAAAAAAATAGATCATAATATTTTAAAAGTATATAAAAAGTCCCGGCCTAAAGTCGGGACTTTTTTTGTTTAACGCTAATGCAAAAATGAAAACAAAAAAGACAAGAGTAGCTATACAAGGTATTAAAGCATCATTCCATGAAGAAGCGGCGTATAAATTTTTCGGTAAGGACATTGAAACAATAGAATGTAATTCCTTTAAACAAACTTGTGATACATTAGAAAAAAATGAGGCAGATTTTGTAATAATGGCTATTGAAAACTCTATTGCAGGCAGTTTATTACCAAATTATACGTTGATTAGAGATTATAATTTTGCAGTACATGGTGAAGTATATTTACCTATTCAATTGCATTTAATGGCGCTACCTGGTGTAAAATTTGAGAACATTAAATTTGCAACCTCACATCCTATTGCAATTAGACAATGTGTTGATTTTTTCGACGATTACCCTAACATACAGGTTATAGAAAGCAATGATACAGCTGCTTGTGCTAAGAAAATTAGAGATGAACAATTAACAGATACCGTTGCAATTGCAAACACGTTAGCTGCTGAATTGTATGGTTTAAATATTATTGAGCGAAGAATTGAATCAAATAAGAAAAACTACACTCGTTTTCTAATCTTGAAAAAAGACAAAACAGACGATGGTAAAAAAATAAATAAAGCATCAATTTGCTTTCAAGTAGGCAACCATGTTGGCGCACTTTCTAAAGTGTTAAATATCTTTGCAGAACTTAATGTAAACTTAACAAAAATACAATCTATGCCCGTTTTAGGTAAAAGAAACGAATATTACTTTTATGTAGATATGGAATGGCAAGACATGGATAAATACGATACAGCTATTCGTAAAGCCTTAAAATACACCGTAAATTTTAATATTATGGGCGAATATGAAAGCAATGACAAAGTTTAAAAATTAGGAATTAAATATCAATTAGAATTTACTTATATCAAAAATAACACAATGAAATTAGAATTAAATATCCAACCACTAGATAGCTGGATTAATATCAAAAATGAACCATTAATAATTTCTGGACCATGTAGTGCAGAAACTGAAGACCAATTACTGTCTACTGCTCATTTATTAAAAGCAACTGGAAAAGTTAGTATTTTAAGAGCCGGAATATGGAAACCACGTACACGTCCTGGAGAGTTTGAAGGTATTGGTAGTATTGGTTTAGAATGGTTAAAACGTGCTAAAGCAGAAACTGGATTACCAACTGCTGTTGAGGTTGCTAATGCAAAACACGTTGAAGAAGCTTTAGCTGCAGGTGTTGATGTACTTTGGATCGGCGCTCGTTCTACTGTAAATCCTTTTACAGTTCAAGAAATTGCTGATGCTTTGCAAGGTGTAGATATCCCAGTTTTAGTAAAAAACCCGGTAAACCCTGATTTACAATTATGGATTGGTGCATTAGAGCGTATTAACAAAGCAGGTATTACTAAGCTTGGCGCTATCCACCGTGGTTTCAGTTCTTATGAGAAAAGTGCTTTCCGTAACGAACCAATGTGGGAATTAGCTATTCAATTGAAAACTTTATGCCCTGATTTACCAATCATTAACGACCCAAGTCATATTTGTGGCAATAGAGAATTGCTTCCATATATTTCTCAAAAAGCATTAGATTTAGACATGCAAGGCTTAATGATTGAATCTCATATCGATCCTTCTGTAGCATGGACAGATGCAAAACAACAAGTTACGCCGGCTGCTTTGGAGGAAATGGTTAGTAGATTTACCTTACGTAAACCAGAGTCTAAAAACGAAGAGTTTACAGATAAATTAGCTGATTTGCGTAAGGAAATAGATAAAATTGATGATTTAGTATTCCAAAAGCTTGCCGAAAGAATGAGCCTAACACAAAAAATTGGTGAGTTTAAAAGAGATAATAAAGTTACCATCTTACAAGTTAACCGTTGGGACGAGATTATGCAAAAACGTACATCATTTGCTAAAGCATTAAAATTAGATTTAAACTTTACCGAGAAATTTCTAGAATTAGTTCATGGAGAATCTATCCGTAAACAAACAGAAATTATGAATGCTGGTAAAGCAGAAGCTGGAATCGCTGCCGAAGCACATATTGAGGTAAAATAATAATTGGTTCATTAGCTCATTTCCAAAGTTGCGTTAAAGTAATCTCCAACTTTACTTGAGCTAATAAATAACGAATAATAAATATAGTTTAGGTCCAATATTCAAGGTAAATTTACCGAATGAACTAATGAACGGATGAACTAATAAACCTAAAGAATGTCTAAAAACGTATTGCTTTCTTTTAAAGGAAACAAACAAATTGATACAGAAATAAAACTTACTGGTTCTAAAAGTGAATGCAATAGAGCATTAATTATTAGTGCTTTAAGCAATGAGAACGTAAATGTAGAAAACTTATCTGTTGCCGCAGATACAGTTTTGTTAGTCAAAAGTCTAAAGTCTATAGTCGAAAGTCAAGACTTAGGACTCGAGACTAATGACTCAAGACTAATCGATATCGGTCCAGCTGGTACAGCAATGCGCTTTTTAACAGCTTTTTTAGCAATTCAAAACGGTAAATTTCTATTAACTGGAACTGAAAGAATGAAACAAAGGCCTATTGGGATTTTGGTTGAAGCCTTAAAAAGCATTGGAGCAGAAATTAGTTATGTAGAAAATGAGGGCTTCCCTCCTTTGCAAATTTCTGGTCCCTTAAAGCAAACTACACCTAAAGTAAAAATAAAAGGAGACATCAGCAGTCAGTATATTTCAGCTTTGCTGATGATTGCTCCTAACCTACCTTTAGGCCTAACTTTAGAAATAGAAGGCGAATTAACTTCAAAGCCTTATGTAGAGATGACTTTAGCAATGCTAGAACAAGTTGGAATTAGAAATGATTGGTTCGAAAATACAATTACTATTGAGCCACAAAGTTTTAATACGGCAAAACTATATGTAGAACCAGATTGGAGCGCAGCATCTTATTGGTTTGCTATTGCTGCATTATCAGATGAAGCAACTATTTTTTTACCAGGATTAAACGGCTATAGCTTACAGGGTGACAGTAAAATAACTGAAATTATGGCAAATTTTGGAATTACTTCTCAATTTAAAAATGGAGGCGTTTTTCTTAAAAAAGAACCTAAAAAGATAGAACGTAAAATATTCGACCTAAAAGAATGTCCGGATTTAGCGCAAACGATTGTGGTTATTTGTGCGGCTTTAGGTCATGATGCAACTTTTACAGGATTAGAAACTTTAAAAATTAAAGAAACAAATCGAGTTTTAGCACTTCAACAAGAGTTAGCTAAAATTGGTGTAAAGTTTATAGAGAAGAATTTTAGCTATAAACTAGATTGCTCTGGTTTACATTTCCCTGAAAAAATTACAATTAACACTTACGAAGACCACAGAATGGCAATGGCCTTCGCTCCTTTAGCATTAAAAATAAAAGAAGTAGAAATTGAAGAAAAAGAAGTGGTAAATAAATCTTATCCTTACTTTTGGGATGATTTGGAGAAAGCAGGATTCGAAGTAGCTAGTATTTAGTACAAAGTATCTAGACTAAAAACTACAACAAGGTTTATTACAAGAAAAATCAATCTAACTACTAAATACTAATCACTTTATACTAATATAATGGCAGGCAATTCATTTGGTAAATTATTTAAAATCACCACATTTGGCGAATCACATGGTGTAGCTATAGGCGTAATTATTGATGGTTGTCCAGCTGGGTTAACAATTGATGTTGATTTCATTCAATCTGAATTAGATAAACGTAAACCTGGTCAATCTAAAATAACTACTCAACGTAAAGAAAGTGATATTGTTCAAATTCTTTCGGGCACTTTTGAAGGAAAAAGTACAGGAACACCTATCAGTTTACTCATTCCTAATGAAGACCAACGGTCTAAAGATTACGGCCATAATGTAGATGTTTATCGCCCTTCTCATGCCGATTATACTTATGATGCAAAATATGGAATCCGTGACCATAGAGGTGGCGGAAGGTCATCTGCTCGTGAAACTGCTGCTCGTGTTGCCGCAGGGGCAATTGCCAAATTAATATTAAAAGAAAAAGGAATTGAAATCTTTGCTCATGTAACTGCAGTTGGACAAATTAATGCGCCAAACTTCAATACCAACAACTTAACTGAAGCATTAGCAATTAGAGAAGAAAATATAGTAAGATGCGCTGATCCTGCTACCGCAAACCAAATGATAGATTTTATTGATTCTATTAGAAAAGATGGCGATACTGTTGGTGGTAAAATTTCTTGTATCATCAAAAATTGTCCTGTAGGTTTAGGAGAACCAGTATTTGATAAATTACATGCAGATTTAGGCAAAGCGATGTTAAGCATTAACGCTGTACACGGTTTTGAATACGGATCTGGTTTTGCAGGCAGTGAAATGAGAGGATCTGCACATAACGATATCTTTGTTTCAGGAAATCAACCCAAAACATTAACCAATTTTTCTGGAGGAATACAAGGCGGAATTAGCAATGGAATGGATATTACTTTCGTTACTGCTTTTAAACCAGTAGCAACAATTATGCATAACCAGCAAACCATAAATGCAGCTGGAGAAGCAGCGGAAATTAAAGGTAAAGGTCGCCATGACCCATGTGTTGTGCCAAGAGCAGTAATTATTGTGGAGGCTATGGCAGCCTTAGTTGTCGCAGATCATCTGTTAAGGCAAAGAAGTAATCGAATTAATTATTAAATATGAAATACCTCATTATTTTATTTTTACTGAGCACAACAACAGCATATGCACAGAATTTTAGTGCATCAATTGCTAAGCATCGTGAAGGTTATAAAGCAGCATTTATAAAAGATCAAAATTCTCCTTTAAGGGAAACTGACCTACAACATTTACATTTCTTTGAAGCCGATAGTACTTATCAAATTACGGCTGATGTGAATATATTAAAAAACCAAAAATCTTTTCAAATGCCAACTTATGATGGTACTAGCAAAGAATTTATTCGGTATGCAAAAGTTACTTTCAAGCTAAATGGAAAAGATTTAGAATTAACACTATATAGAAATATTGGCTTAATGGTCAATCCTATTTATAGAAATTTGCTATTTCTTCCATTTACTGATGAAACTACAGGTGAGTTAACTTACGGTGGCGGTAGATATATTGATTTAGACATCAAGGATATTGATAAAAATAAAATCACAATTGATTTTAACAAAGCTTATAATCCATACTGTGCCTATAGCGATGGTTATAGATGCCCAGTTCCGCCAGAAGAAAATGATTTAGCGGTATCCATTTCTGCCGGAGAAAAAAATTATACTGCAGAAAAAAAGCATAAATAGATTAAACTAATTTAAATACAAAAAAGGCTCTGAATTTAACGATATAGTCATGCTCAGCTGGACTGGGCATCCTTATCCTTTAGGTTAGATTAAACTTTACCTTATCAACGCTTTATGATTCCCGTTTTCACGGGAATGACGCAGATTAATTTAGTTAGCTGAATATTGCAGGATACTTTGCACTATTATTTTCGTTCATCATTGCGTAAACAGCTTCAATTACATCATCAACAGATGGTTTACTGAAATAATCCCCATCAGAGCCATACGGCGGACGATGAGCTTTTGCGGTTAACGTTTTAGGCTGTGCATCTAATAAATAATAACCTTGCTGTACTTCTAAAATTTGTTGTAAAATAAAAGCACTTCCACCGCCTGGTACATCTTCATCAACTACTAGAAGTTTATTGGTTTTTTGAAGTGATTTTTTGCACAATTGATCTATATCAAAAGGTAATAAAGTTTGTGGGTCAATTATTTCAATCGAAATACCTAACTGTTCTAATTCTTCAGCTGCCTCTTCAACAATTCTAAGTGTAGAGCCATAACTTACAACAGTAATATCTGTTCCTTGTCTAACAATTTCAGCTTTACCTAAAGGAACAGTAAAGTCACCTACATTATCTGGTAACTTTTCCTTTAAACGATAACCATTTAAGCATTCTATCACTAAAGCTGGTTCATCAGATCTAAACAAAGTATTGTACATCCCTGCGGCTTGTGTCATGTTACGTGGTACACAAATATGTAATCCTCGAAGTGACCCTAAAATCATACCGATTGGTGAGCCTGAGTGCCAAACGCCTTCTAAACGATGTCCGCGTGTACGAACGATAACAGGTGCTTTCTGACCAGCCTTTGTTCTGTAAGATAAACTAGCTAAATCATCACTTAATATATTTAATGCAAATAACAAGTAATCAAGATATTGAACCTCAGCTATCGGTCTTAAACCACGCATTGCTAAACCAATTCCTTGACCAACAATTGTCATTTCTCTAATACCTGTATCGGTTACTCTTAAATCGCCAAACTTCTCTTGTAAGCCAGCAAACCCTTGATTAACATCACCAATATTTCCTAAATCTTCGCCAAACGCAACTAAGCGTTGGTCTCTAGCAAAATTCGAATCAAAACAAGCATTTAACAACTCTCTACCGTCAATCATTTTACTGCTTTCACTAAATTCAGCTGCTATATGTTTAACTAAAAAAGGACTTTCTTTTCCGTCGGTAAATAATTTAGAATTATATTTTTCTTTGTTGATGTCTGCATATTTAGTATACCAATTTAACAAAGCATCACGCTCTGCAGAAGGTTTATTGATACTTAAACGAATAGCTTTTCTTGCAGAAGACATAATTTCCCTTCTCATCGCATCAGAAGCTGATGTCAATTGAGTAGCTATTTTAGTCAATGCAGTATTTTCTTCTCCAGCAACAGCATTAATTAAATTAATTACTTCGCTCTGTTCTTGTTTAATACTTTCTAAAAACTCATTCCAAGCTTCTTTTTGGGTCTCTTTAACAAATTTCTTAGCAGTTTCTTCTAGTTCTTCTAAATCTTCTACAGTTGCAATAGCAGATTCAATCATCCACTTGCGCATTTGCAAAATACAATCGTACTCTTTTTCCCAAGCTAAACGATCTTTGTCTTTATAACGCTCATGAGATCCAGAGGTAGAGTGACCTTGAGGTTGTGTTACCTCAGTAACATGTATTAAAACAGGTACATGCTCATCTCTACAAACATCAATTGCTCTTTGATACGTTTCGCATAAAGCTGGATAATCCCAACCGTTTACTTTAAAAATTTCATAACCGTTGGTACCTTCTTCACGCTGAAAACCTTTTAAAATCTCAGAAATATCTTCTTTGGTAGTTTGATATTTTGCAGGTACAGAAATACCATAACCATCATCCCAAACCGAAACAGCCATTGGCACTTGAAGTACACCAGCTGCATTTATAGCTTCAAAGAATACGCCTTCAGAAGTAGAGGCATTACCTATTGTACCAAAGGCAACCTCATTTCCATTAACTGAAAAATTCTTTAAATAATCTAATTCTCTATTTTGTCTAAAAAGTTTGGAAGCATAAGCCAATCCAACTAACCTAGCCATTTGTCCGCCTGTTGGTGCAATATCTGAAGAACAATTTTTAATATTTGTTAAATCTTTCCAAGAGCCATCATCATTTAAAGAGCGAGTTGCAAAATGGCAATTCATCTGGCGACCAGCAGAAGAAGGATCTGCCTCTACGCTAGGATTAGCATATAATTGCGCAAAAAATTCTTTTATCGTAGAAATACCTGTAGCAAATGCAAAAGTTTGATCACGATAGTAGCCAGAACGCCAATCGCCTTTTTTAAAAGCTTTAGCCATTGCAATTTGTGGCACTTCTTTTCCGTCTCCGAAAATACCAAATTTAGCTTTACCTGTAAGTACTTCTTTACGACCTAACAAACTAGCCTGTCTACTCTCATAAGCTATCTTGTAATCGTTTAAAACAATAACTTTAAAGTCGTCAAAGCTTAATTCTGAGGCATCAATCTGAGTAGTGGTAAGTGTTATATCTGACATCATACACGAAAATGGTTAGACCGCAAAGATACAATTCTTTCTAATTATGATTTAACTTACACGGCAAATAATATTTGGAATACTTTTTGCATTATCATTTAAAACACTAAGTTTGTTTAAACCAAAAAT
>JAIELS010000064.1 GCA_019752795.1 Sphingobacteriaceae bacterium | reverse complement strand
TCAAAAATCCTGTTTCTGATAAAGAAACAGGGTTTTTTGTTTAATGCGTATTTCAAACTATTAAATCTGCGCCATAAAAAAACCGCCTTTAAATAAATTAAAGACGGTTAAAGAAAAATAAACTTTTGCTATTAATTTCCTCTGTAGGTAGAATAACCAAAAGGAGAAAGTGTGATAGGCACATGGTAATGACTTTCTTCGCCAATTTGAAATACAACCTCTATAAATGGATAGAATGTTTCAGTAGCTTTTAAACTAAAATATTTTTCAGTTAAAAAAGTTAACCTGTAAATACCTTTTTTGGCTGTGCTTTTTTCTAAAAAATTCGTAATTCTACCATTTTTATCAGTAATTTTTTGATCAACATAAGCCCATTTGCCAGTAGTAACATTTTTTAATTCAAGTTTTACAGGAACATCTGGAGCTGGTTTGCCTGTAGAAATATCTAAGATGTGACTAGACAATAAATAATCTGTTGTTTGTGAATAAGCTATATGAGTAGAAATAGCCATTAATAGGATTAGAAATAATTTTTTCATGTTTTTATTTTTTTGTGTTTTTATTTTTAAATAATTCTAAAACTGCATATTTAGCAATATTGTCGTCATTCTCTGGACCACCACCGCCTGCTATGCCTATGGCACCAATTACTTTATCGCCATTAAAAACGGGTACTCCACCACCTAATAAAAGCAGTCCACTAACAGTTGCAAGATTTGCTGTATTAGGGTTTGATTTTGCATTGCGGTCTAGCAATAATGTTGCAGTTTTAGTAGACATAGCAGTATAAGCTTTTAATTTTGCAGCATCTGCATTATGTGGGCCAGTTGAATTATCTCTATTGATCAATAAAATGTTTCCTCCAGCATCTACCACAGCAATGGCTACTTCTTTATTTAATGTTTTAGCATAATATCTAGCGCTTTCTGCTAAAAAATTAGCCGCTTTTAGTGTAAGCTGTTTATTAACTAAGTATAAACTGTCATTCTTTGATAAAATGGGTTTGATATGATGATTTACTTTTGCAGACACAGGACTTGTTAATAGTATTGAGCAAAGTAATGTTCCTGTTGTTAAATAATTGATATAACTTTTCATAAGGCAAAGTTAATTGTTGCCCACTCACGAAACGTTGCGCTATGTCAATAAATTTAGAGTTTTGCTTTAATTCTGCTTAGGGTTGAAGGAGAAATACCTAAATAAGAAGCAGCCATTTTATTAGAAACACGTAGCAGCACATTGGGTTGGTATTGGATTAACCACTTCACTTTTTCCAAGGCATCAAAACCTTGAAAACTATAAATTCTCTTTTGTGCCATGATAAACCCTGACTCTAATATTTCTTGATATATACCAGCAAAGAAACTATGTTTTTCAACCATTTTAAAGAAGTCAGTTCTATTGATTGCTAATAATTTACAGGTTTCAATAGCTTGTAAATATTCCATTGCTGGTTTTTGGTCAATAAAACTGGGTAGTGCTGTACAAAAACTTCCTTCAAAAGCAAAATACCTTGAAGATTCTTTTCCTTCTGTATTCGTGGTAAAAAGCCTAAGTGAGCCTTTTTCTATAAAAAAATAATATTTGCAGGTTTCCTCAGGAGAAAGTAGAACTTCATTTCTTTTTGCAGAAATGGGTTTAAAAAGTGAAATAATTTCTGCTGCAGCTATTTGTGTAGCATTAGTGCTATTTTCTAATTTGGCTTTTAATAGCTTATACATTTCAGTTTACAAGTTAAGCTTTTTTATGGAATTTCTTTTTTCAGAAGCGTAATAACCTATTAAAATTTCTTTTTTCCCTTATCATAAGCTTTCTGCATGTAATCAAATACTTCTTCATTAAAATCTTCTTGATACATAATTCTTAGATGATGGTTATAATCATTAGTTCCTGGCACTAGAGCAATTTTTCGGAAACACAAATTATCTTCAAAGCGCTCATTAAAAGGTAAAACTATATCTAAAAAGTTTTTACCTAAATTAATCACGTAAGCAAATCCTTTATCGGCAGAAATTACAACCATCGATTTGGTAGCATGTATTTTTATTGGGCCTATTTCTTCAAATTTTGAGATTAACAGGTCAAATAAATTAATTGCATAATCAGGTTTACCTAATAGAAAATCATCAACACTTTGATCTTTACAAGAATGTGTTTGATTAACCTTCTCAAAAGAGCGATTACAAAATGTACAAGTCCACATTAATTTAATGGTTAAAGGTTTTTCAAATTTATAATTAATCAAACGTTTGCGCAAAGTTAATATATAATAAAAGAGACAAAATTTATAACTTACAATTTATAACTGATTAATTACTATTTCATAATTAAAAATGGAAAGAAGAGATTTTATTAAAGGTGGCGCTTTAGCTGCTGCTGGTATAACTATTTTACCAACTGGTACATTGTTTGCAAAAGATACTCAAAAAGTAAGATTAGGCTATATTGGTGTTGGCGCTAGAGGGATGAACCACATTAGCGAAGGTATATTACGAGACGACGTAGAGGTTGTTGCGGTATGCGATACCCAAGAAAGTTCTCTTAAAATTTGCAGAGCATTTATTGCAAAAAGTGGAAAGCCAGCTGCAAAAGAATATACTGGAAGTATTGAAGCTTATAAAGAACTACTTGAAAGAAAAGATATTGACGCAGTAATTATTGCTACACCTTGGCAATTTCATCATGCACAAGCAATTGATGCTATGAATGCTGGTAAATATGTAGGCTGCGAGGTTGTGGCGGGTTTAACTGTAAAAGAACATTGGGATATTGTAAATACGTCTGAAAAAACAGGGATGCCATACATGACTTTAGAAAATGTTTGTTACAGACGTGATGTGATGGCGGCTTTAAATATGGTAAGACAAGGCTTGTTTGGCGAATTAATTCATTTAGAAGGTGGTTATCAACATGATTTAAGAGAAGTGCTATTTAATAATGGCAAACAATATTATGGCGGCGGTGTAGAATATGGTCCTAAAGCTTTAAGTGAGGCACAATGGAGAACCCAGTTTAATATAGATCAAGATGGCGATTTATACCCAACACATGGCGCTGGACCAGTAATGCAATACGCAAATATTACAAGAGGAAATCGTTTTACAAACTTAGTTTCTTTTAGTTCAAAAGCTAAAGGATTAGCAGATTATGTAGAAACACAATCTCCGGGTCACCCAAACGCGAAACTTAATTTTAAAAATGGTGATGTAACGACCACGTTAATTAATTGTGCTAATGGCGAAACAGTAATGTTAACTCATGATGTGCATTTACCTCGTCCATATTCGCTAGGATTTAGACTTCAAGGAACTAATGGTCTTTGGATGGATGTAAATAAATCAATTCATATTGAGGGTAAATCTAAGCCACATGCTTGGGATTCAGTAAAAGAATGGTTTGATAAATATGATCACCCGCTTTGGAAAAAATATGAAAAAGATGCGCTTGGCGCAGGTCATGGCGGTATGGATTGGTTTGTGTTTAATGCTTTTATCGTTGCTGTTAAAGGTAAAAAGCAAACGCCAATTGATGTGTATGATTCGGTAACGATGAGCGTAATTACACCGCTTTCTACAAAATCATTAAAAGAAGGTAATAAACCACAGCAATTCCCAGACTTTACAAGAGGGAAATGGGTGGATAGAAAAAACACATTCGCTTTAGACGATAGTGGGTTTTAATTTTTGTTTTGTTTTGAGAAATGTGCCAGCTTATCGGCACATTTTCTATTTAAAAACTATTGATCATTTGGCACTAATTCAGATTCTATAATTACTTTATAAAAAGCATTTTGGTCTCTTTCTTTATTGTTAATTAAATCAAAAAGTACATCTGCAGCTTTTTGAGCCTGTATCGCTGGAAATTGTTCTACAGAAGCTACTGGACCATTTTCCATAAAATTAATCATGGGTGTATTGGCATAACTTACAAACTCTAATTTATTTAAATCTTTCCTGCCTAAATGCTCACTATGTTTGATGGCAAATGCTGATACATAATCATTAAAGGTTACAATTGCTGTTGGGTTACGTTTAGTAGAAATTAAAATTTCTAAAGCGATTTTTGTACCGCTTTCAGTTAAGTCACAATTTACAATTAATGATGGATCGTATTTTAATCTGTTTTTTTGTAAAGCTTTAATATAACCTTCCTTACGTTGTCCACTTGCTAAAAGTGTATCTGGGCCATTAATTAATCCAATACTTCGGTGGCCTCTTTTTAATAAATAATCAACTGCTGCAATACTCCCTGTTTCTATATTGCACGCCACATAGTGGATTTCTTTAATTGGTGGAATTCTATCGAAAAATACTACTGGAATTTGATGACGTTTAAGTAATTCAAAATGATCAAAATTAGCTGTTGTTTTTGCAACGGAGATTAAGAGCCCATCAACCCTATGGTTTCTCATTTTCTCTACCAATTGCTTTTCTCTTCCTTCATCATCATGAGATTGAGAAATGATTAGCGTATAGTTCTTTTGGTAAGTGTAGTCTTCAATCACACTAATTGCAGTAGAAAAGAATGATTCTGAAAGTTCTGGTAAAATTACACCAATTGTAAATGTTTTACCTTTTTGAAAAAGAATCGCTCTTTCATTGGGCTGGTAATTTAACTCAGTAGCAACTTTTTTAATTTTTTGCTTAGTAGCTAAACTTATACTAGGGTGATCATGCAGAGCTCTAGATACTGTTGATGGTGAGACAGCAAGTAGTTTTGCAATTTGTTTAATTGTGGCAGGTTTTGTATTCAATGCAGTTTAGTTAAGTTTTAAAATTAAAACAAAACTGCTTAAGAACAAACGTTTGCGCAATAAAAATTATTTAAAAATCTCTTGCTCATCTCTATCTGCTACATTAATTTTTTTCAAAAAATCATCAAATGCAGGGCCATCGTGGTCTGAATAAATGCCATAAGCATCCAACATATAGCCAATGTCGCCATCTTTATCCTCTACCACATACAGCACAGAATTATCAGCAGGATCAGACATGCCTTCAAATCGATAGGTTTTAACAATATTTAGGTCTTCTGCAGTATAAATTTTATTCAAATTAGCTGATTGCATTTTTCCATGATCAGACATTTTAATTTCATTGTCTTTCCCTTTAAGTCTTAATTTCTCTAAGATTTGACTTAGTGTATTCATATCTACTGGCTGTTCCATAATTTTTAAAATTAACTTCTATGGTAAAACAGTATGAAATGGAATTGGTTTTTAATTTCTTTTTAACTTTTATAATTGGGGATAATAAGGATGTTGTAAATAAAAAAAAGCATTCCGATTATAATCGGAACGCTTTTAAATGAATTTTACTATGTATTATAGGCCAAATGCAGCCTTTACTTTATCTACAAAGTCTAACTTTTCCCAAGTAAATAACTCAACAGTAACATTTTTTTCTTCTCCGTTTGGAGTTCTAAAGGTTTTGTTTACAGTTTCAGGCTTACGTCCCATGTGTCCGTATGCTGCAGTTTCACTGTAAATTGGATTTCTTAATTTTAAACGTTGCTCGATAAAATATGGACGCATATCGAAAATTTCTTCTACTTTTTTGCTGATTTCTCCATCAGTTAAAGCAACTTTAGAGGTTCCATAAGTCACTACATTTATCGATGTAGGTTTTGCAACTCCAATTGCATATGACACTTGAACTAAAACTTCCTCAGCTAAACCAGCTGCAACTAAATTTTTTGCAATGTGGCGTGTAGCATAAGCCGCACTTCTATCTACTTTACTCGGATCTTTGCCAGAGAAAGCTCCACCACCATGCGCACCTTTTCCGCCGTAAGTATCAACAATAATCTTTCTACCAGTTAAGCCAGTATCACCATGTGGGCCACCAATTACAAATTTCCCAGTTGGGTTAATGTGATAGGTAATTTGGTCATTAAATAAATGAGCATATTGAGGATATTTAGCTTTAATTCTAGGTATTAAAATAGAAATTAAATCCGATTTGATTTTTGCCAACATTGTCGCTTCTTCATCAAAATCGTCATGTTGAGTAGAAATTACAATCGCATCAATTCTTTGAGGTTTATTATCGTCAGAATATTCTAAAGTTACCTGAGATTTTGCATCTGGGCGCAAATAAGTAATTTCACTATTCTCTCTTCTCAAATTGGCTAATTCAATTAACAATGCATGAGATAAATCAAGTGCCAAAGGCATATAGTTTTCAGTTTCGTTAGTTGCATAACCAAACATCATACCTTGATCACCAGCACCTTGTTCTTCTTTAGTAGTTCTATCTACACCTTGGTTAATGTCTTGTGATTGTTCGTGTATAGCAGATAAAATTCCACAAGAATTTGCTTCAAACATGTACTCACTTTTAGTGTAACCAATCTTTTTGATTACATCTCTAGCAATTTGCTGTACATCTAAATAGGTTTTAGATTTTACTTCGCCTGCTAAAATCACTTGTCCGGTTGTTACCAAAGTTTCGCACGCCACCTTAGATTCGCTGTCGAACGCTAAAAAGTTATCGATTAATGCGTCTGAGATTTGATCCGCTATTTTATCTGGATGACCTTCTGATACAGACTCTGATGTAAATAAATACGACATTTTAAATAATTAATTTTAAATAAATTGATTATTAAAAATGGTTTTTGACCCTGATATAACAGGCGGTAAAATGAAGTGTAGTAATATTAGCACTTTTTTTTACGTGGTAGCAATCCCGCTCATATTTCATAGCATCGCAAATCAATCCACTTTTAATGGTACAAAATTACTACATATATTATTAATAGTCAAAAAATATCGATTATTTTGTGCTACTTAAAAATCTACAACTTGTTAAAAGCAAATATTTTATTCATTATAAATCCCATATCGGGAGGTAAAAAGAAATCTAAAATTCCCGGAATGATAGACGCTTACCTAGATAAGTCGAAATTTAATGCAAATTTTAGTTTTACCGAGTATGTTGGTCATGCTAAAGAATTAGCCGAAGAAGCAGCAAAAAAGGATTTTGATATTATAGTTGCAGTAGGTGGAGATGGGACTATTAATGAAGTTGCGGCCAAAGTAATGCAATACCAAAAGATTTTGGGTATCATTCCTCAGGGATCTGGAAACGGATTAGCTAGATTTCTAAAAATCCCAATGGGTATAAAAAAAGCCATTCAATTAATTAATGCCTACAAGGTAGAAACCATTGATTGTGCTAAATTAAATGGTAAATTTTTCTTTAACATGGCAGGTATTGGTTTCGATGCACATATCAGCGCAGCGTTCGCCAATGATAAAACAAGAGGTTTACAGGGCTATGTGAAAACAATTGTAAAAGAAATAAGTTCTTATCAACCACAAACTTATCAAATTGAAATTGACGGGGTAAAATATACAAGAGATGCATTCGTTATTAGTATTGCTAATTCATCTCAATATGGTAATAATGTATTTATTTCTCCAGCCTCATCAACTAGCGATGGACTTTTAGATGTTTGTATTATAAAAACATTTCCCTTATACAAAATTCCGGTTTTAGTTTATCAAATGTTGAGAGCAAAAACACATCAATCAACAATGGTAGAAATTATTAGAGGTAAGCATATTGTAATTACTAGAAATAAAGAAGATTCCATTCATTTAGATGGAGAATCGTTTTTAATGGATAAAGAAATAACAATTGAGGTTCTTCCTTTGGCTCTAAATATTATTACTAATAATTAGCTTATCATTCAAAATTAAAGGATATGAATAAACCAAAAAAAAAGGTATTAAATGACTTTGGTGGAATAATGTATTCTACCGATCCGTCTTTTAGTTACGAAGAATTGCCAATTATTGAAGAGAATTTAACAAATGCTCAGCAAGATTTAAGAGTACTACTAGACAGAAAGAACCGGGCGGGAAAAGCAGTAACCCTAATTACTGGCTTTAGGGGTAGCGAGACTCGGCTTTCTGATTTAGGGAAAATGCTAAAGAGTAAATGTGGAGTTGGAGGCTCGAGCAAGGATGGGGAAATTATGATACAAGGTGATTTTAGGGATAAGGTGATTTTACTACTTCAAAAAGAAGGATTTAAAGTAAAAAAATCTGGGGGTTAATTTTTTGTTAATTTATCTATTTAATTAACTGATAAATAGATAATTATGAGATAGTGTATTTGCCACAATAAGTAAAATTTTCCTTGAAAACCGTACCTTTTGAGTTAATATCTGTTTAACTTTGCAGAATATCAAACCAAGTGTATGAACAGTATTAAATTAAAGCAGCCAGATTTAAGTTACTTGAATTTGAACGCAGAAAAAGTCCATTACCAATTAAATGTATCTGAACTTGTTGAAGAAGCTTTAAAAAACAACGAAGGGACATTGTCTTCAAGCGGTGCATTAGCAGTTGATACCGGTAAATTTACAGGTCGTTCTCCAAAAGATCGCTTTATTGTAAACGATGAAGTTACAGAAAATACAGTGTGGTGGGGAGATATCAATATTAAAATTAGCGAACAACATTTTGATAATTTATTTAAAAAAGTAACGGCACATTTAAGTAAAAAGCAAATTTATGTTAGAGATGCTTATGCTTGTGCTGATGAAAATTATAAAACTACCATTAGAGTAGTAACAGAGCATGCTTTCCAAAATCTTTTTGCAAATAATTTATTTTTAAGATTTGATCAAGATAGTTTACCAGCATTGCCTGAGTGGACAATTATTGCAGCTCCATCTTTTATGGCAGACCCATCCACAGATGGTACTCGTCAGTCTAATTTTTCGATACTGAATTTTTCTAAAAAAATAATCCTTATTGGCGGTACAGCTTATACAGGCGAAATTAAAAAAGGTATTTTTTCGGTTTTAAATTTCATTTTGCCAGCGCAAAAACAAACATTATCGATGCACTGCTCTGCTAATGTTGGGGCTGATGGCGATACAGCGATATTTTTTGGTTTATCTGGTACTGGGAAAACAACACTTTCAGCAGATCCTAATAGAGGTTTAATTGGTGATGATGAGCATGGTTGGAGTGAAGATTCTGTTTTTAACTTTGAAGGTGGCTGCTATGCTAAGTGTGTAGATTTAACAGCAGAAAAAGAACCTCAAATATTTAATGCGATTAAATTTGGTTCTTTATTAGAGAATATCAATTATTATCCTGGCACTAGGAATGTTGATTTTTCAAATATAGCTAAGACAGAAAACACTAGAGTGGCATATCCTATTAACTATATAGAAAACGCTATTATACCTTCAGTAGCTAAAGGACCAAAAAATATATTTTTCCTTACAGCAGATGCATTTGGCGTATTGCCGCCAATTTCTAAATTAACTACAGGGCAGGCTAAATTTCATTTTATTTCTGGTTATACGGCTAAAGTAGCGGGTACAGAAGCTGGTGTTACCGAGCCTCAATTAACTTTTTCGGCTTGTTTTGGTAAAGCATTTTTGCCTTTGCACCCTGTTAAATATGCTAAGTTGCTTGGAGATAAGATGGAGAAGCATCAAGTTAATGTTTGGTTAATCAATACAGGTTGGAATGGAGGGCCTTATGGAGTGGGTAGTAGAATGAAATTAAGTTATACTAGAGCTATGATTGCTGCAGCATTAAATGGAAGTTTAGCTAAAGTTAACTACGAAGAGCATCCAGTTTTTGGGTTGTTAATGCCAACCGAATGTCCAAACGTTCCTTCAGAAATTTTGAATCCTCGAAATACTTGGAGTAATCAGCAAGATTATGACAAAAAAGCGAATGAACTTGCTACGGCATTTTTAAAGAATTTTGATCAATTTAAAGAGTTCGCAAGTGATGAAACGTTGAATGCATTACCCAAAGTAGTAGAAAATGCACTTTAATTCATCTTTTTTTGCTTAAAATTTGCTTTTAATTAAATTTTTAGGTTTAATTGCGGAAGATTGTCTCAACAAAGACAATCTTTTTTAGTTATTCACCTTTCTTAATTAGGAGTTGCTCAACGTAACGAATTAATTGTTAATTGATATTTTAATATGAAAATTAAAATCAATTTATAAATTTGTTAACGCAACAATTAGTTATAAGAAAAAACGTTGTGTGTAATACTATAAATACTAAAAAAATTATTTACATTTAAAATCAAGTACTAAAACTAAAAATTAAAAAAAAAATGGCAAACGCACCAAAACCAACAACAGTAAAAAAAGAAAGCTCTGCTACGGCATCTAATTTATTTGCAACTCTTGTAATTCCAATTTGTATCATTATTGGATTCTCGATTTTCACTTTCATCTTAGGAAAGCCAACTAACTTTATCATTGACGATTCAATTGCAAAAGCAAACAGTACAGTTTCACTATGGTTCTATAATGATGACACATCTCACATTTTACCTAAAGTTGGTAACTATGGCGGTATGGCTTTTAAAGGTGGTTTTATCGTTCCGATATTAATGGGTATGCTTTTAATGGTATTCGTTTTTTCTATAGAACGTTTAATTGTAATTGGAAAAGCAACAGGTAAAGGAAGTTTAGATTCTTTCGTTAAAAAAATTCAATCATTATTAGCTTCAGGTAATATTGCTGCTGCATCTGCAGAATGTGATAAACAAGAAGGATCTGTAGCTAACGTTATTAAATCTGGTTTAAAGAAATATAGCGAAATGGAAGTTGAAGCAAACATGGATACTGACCAAAAATGTTTAGCTATTCAAAAAGATATCGAAGAGGCTACTTCATTGGAGATGCCAATGTTAGAGCAAAACTTAACGATTATTGCTACATTAGTATCAGTAGGTACATTAGTAGGTTTATTAGGTACGGTAACAGGTATGATCAAGGCGTTTGGTGGTTTAGCTAACTCAGGAGCTCCAGATCAAGCGGCATTAGCAACAGGTATCTCTGAAGCGTTAATTAACACAGCAACAGGTATCGGTACTTCTACAGTAGCTATTATCATGTATAATGTTTTAACTTCTAAAATTGATAAATTAACTTATGCAATTGATGAAGCAGGTTTTAGCATCATTCAAACTTACGCTAGTACTCATAAATAAAAATTATTTTAATTATTTTTTGCCGGCTTTATGGAAAACCGGAAAAATTAACATCATTAATTAAAGTATTATAATTTTTATATTATGGGCAGAATAAAAGTTCCAAGAAAGAGTACCTCAGTAGACATGACCGCCATGTGCGACGTTGCCTTCTTGTTGTTAACTTTCTTTATTTTAACGGCAACTTCACGTCAGCCAGACCCTTTGGATGTAAAACTTCCATCTTCTACGGTACAATTTAAAGTGCCAGATAAAGACTTGTCTATTTTAACCATTGGTAAAGGGAAAGTTTTTTTAGAGATAATTGGTCAAGACGTAAAACAGTTAACGTTACAAAAAATGGCTAACTTGTACGGTACTTCGTTTACTGAAGACGAATATAAACGTTTTAAAGTAGTACCTTCTTTTGGGGTTCCATTTAACCAGATAAAGAACTATATTAACGCAAACGGAGAAGAACGTACAAAACTTGAAAGCCAGTATGCGGGTATTCCAACAGATTCTACCCAAAATGGGGAGTTGTACAGATGGATTGAACAATCTAGAAGAGCAACCGCAGAATTGCATAATACCCCAATGGGCATTAGTGTTAAAGGTGATGCACAAGAACAATATCCAGCTGTTAGAAAAATAGTAGATGTTCTTCAAAAACAAGGCCTTAATAAATTTAGTTTAATCACTACAGCGGAAGCTAATTAATAAAAATAAACTATGGCAGAATTAGATACCTCCAGCGGGGGCGGCAAAGGTGGTAAAGTAAGAAGTAAAAAACAATCTACTCGTGTAGATTTAACCGCAATGGTTGATTTAGCGTTCTTGTTAATTACATTCTTTATGTTAACCACTTCTTTATCTAAACCATTAGCAATGGATATTGCTAAACCAGATAAACCAGATAAAAATCTAGATGTTAAACTCGAGGTGAAACAATCTCAAACGATGACTATTTTATTAGGTAAAAACAACCAAATAATGTGGTACATGGGTGAGCCTGGTAAATCAGCACCTACAATTGAAGGTTTTCAGGGTATTACAAAATCCCTGTTAGAGAACAAACAAAAAGTTAAAGATGCAACAGGTAAGGATATTATGGTTATCATAAAACCTACAGATGGTGCAACTTATAAGAATTTTGTTGATATCATGGACGAGTTGA
The DNA here is from genome assembly GCA_019752795.1 of Sphingobacteriaceae bacterium. Lineage (GTDB taxonomy): Bacteria > Bacteroidota > Bacteroidia > Sphingobacteriales > Sphingobacteriaceae > Pedobacter. Next base: position 46 of record JAIELS010000064.1, on the reverse strand, counting down.
GTATCACTAAAACAAATATAACCGCACCAGCGGTTGATGATGATCC
>JAIELS010000040.1 GCA_019752795.1 Sphingobacteriaceae bacterium | reverse complement strand
CACACAAGCTACCATAAATGGCGGGATGGATGTAAAATACGGAATTAATCAAAGCTTTACTTTAGATATGACGTTGATACCAGATTTTGGTCAGGTACAAAGTGATTATAGAGTTCTAAACCTTACTCCGTTTGAGGTTAAATTTAACGAAAACCGTCAGTTTTTTACAGAGGGTACAGAGCTTTTTAATAAGGGAGATTTGTTTTACTCTAAAAGGATTGGATCAATTCCTTCTTATTTTGATAAAAGCGGCTTAAAAGCTACTGATAAAATAATTAAAGACCCTCAAGAAGGTAAGGTATTAAACGCCACAAAGATTTCTGGCAGAACTTCTAAGGGCTTAGGCATTGGTATTTTTAATGCAATTACCAATAGAATGTACACTGAGGTTGAAGATGCCGCTGGTAATAGAAGTACGTTTGAAAGTCAGCCTTTAACCAATTACAATATTTTTGTATTAGATCAAACCTTAAAAAATAACAGTTCAATTAGTGTCATCAATACTAATGTTTTAAGACAAGGAAGTGCTTATGATGCGAATGTAAGTGCGGCTCTTTTCAATTTTAACGATAAAAAGAATGAATATTTTATTGATGGGGCTGGTAAAATGAGCTATATAACTTCTGAGCCTATTAAGGAAGATCGTAATGGTTATAGTTATGATTTACAAGTGGGAAAGAAAAGCGGATCGTTTACTTTTAATTATGCCCAAGAATTTTCAGACACTAAATTCGACCCATCTGATATGGGATTTTATACCAACAACAACTTCTTTGATCAGTCTGTAAATTTTGCCTACAATATTTACAAACCAAGCAAATGGTACAACTCCTTGCAAGCATGGACAGAAGTTGAATACTCAAGAAGATTTAAACCTGCCGATTACCAAAGTTTTGGCATTTTCCCTGGAATGTACGTTCAATTTAAAAACCAATGGTCTGCAGAGTTGAATGGAAATTGGTTAGCAGAATCTAATGACTTTTATGAGTCGAGAAATGGACAGGTTTACAGAGCTCCTGAAAGTTATCGCATGGCTATTTACATTAATCCAAATAGGGCAAAAGCGTATAATTTTGGTGGTAATGTGGTTAGAATTAAAAGAGCAATGTTAAATGGAGTAGGTTACAATTTCTACTTGTTTCAAAACCTGAGGTTAAGTGATAAACTAGCGCTTGGTTTAGATCTTAATTTTGCACCTAGCTACAACTATGTAAACTGGGTTGGCTTTAATGGTCCGCAATCTGTTTTTTCTAGATATGATAGAAATACAGTAGAAAATACGATGGATGCAAAATATAGCTTTAGCAATAAAATGGGCATTCAGTTTGGCGTTAGACATTATTGGTCTGATAGAAGAAATAAAGAATTTTATGCCTTAAATAATAAAGGTGGATTAAATGCCTACACTGGTCCTGCATTACAAAATGTGGATAGAAACTATAATGTTTTCAATATAGATTTAGCCTATGTTTGGCAGTTTAAGCCTGGTAGCGAGCTAAGTATTACTTATAAAGATGCTGCCGAAACCAATGATAAATTCCTGACGAAACGCTACAATAGAAATTTAGACAATGTTTTATCAACACCGCAAAATAATAGCTTATCTATTAAATTGTTATACTATATAGATTATTTAGACTTATTGAAGAAAAAGAAATAATTATCTTGGGAAAATAAAAGTTAATCCCATAGCTAATGTTTGACTTCCTTGTAGCTTAGAATCTGTGTCTCTATCGTAAAGACCTACTCCGGTGATAGAAACATTCATAAAGCGATTAACTTTGGCTACAACATTGATATCGAACCTATGATCAATGTGGCCAAAGTTATCGTATGGGATAAACATATTATATCTTGTTTTAAGCATAATATTTTGAAAAACTTCTTTTTCGAAACTAGTTACAATTTGAAATGCCAATTCATTTCTAAAGTTTTTCCCATTTACAACACCATAATTATTGGGGTTTGTTCTGTATAGCGCTGTATCTAAAACAAAAGTTTGTCTGGCGGTACCGGTACCAATCCTAGTAGAAAAAAACTTGTTTGGCTTATATTCAAAACCAACCGATTCGGTTAAATATCCCGGTGCCATAAATTTAGACACCAAATTTTCAATTTCATTTCCTTGAGCATCCTTAGGATAGGAGAAACCCTTATCAAATTGAGACTGAAAATTGATAGAACCAAAGAAATACCAATTTTTAGACAATTGAATTGCTGCTTTATTATCCCAATAAATACGATCTGTTGTTTTCTTTTGTAGCTGATTTTTGTTTTTTACTTTACCATATTGTAGAATAAGTTCGCTCACATAGCTATAACTTTCTTTACTATATTCTGCCTTATAGTTTACTAAACCACCAATAGCCAATGAATTAACACCCCCACCTTTCCAATTATCACTAAAGGCAGCTTGATTTATATTAATACCAACAGAAGTCTTGGTGTTCCAATAGTTAACCTTAGCATTTACCAACGCAGGTGTTAATATTACTGGTTTAAAATGTAAAGTGCCCATTCTAGATGGCAAAGGGCTACGTTTTAACCTAATGTCTAAGTTTTTTGTAGAAATAGGGATAGTGTCTACTTCTTGTGCGAAAAGATTTAAAGAGAACGTAATTAAAACAAGAGTGACAAGTAGTAAGTTTTTCATTTGTATTACAAAGAAAAACAAAAATTACTCGGAATAAAAATTTATCCAGCTATACCGCTTTCTATTTGCTAGATAACTAAGCTCTTTTTCATACTGATAAGCCTCTTTTTCAAAAGAGATATTATAGTAAGCTTGAAAATGATTTTTATACTTCAAAAGATTGATGAGGTAATTAAACAAATACAAAAAATAAAAAGGAAATATTAATAATTCTATCTGCTGCTGAAGGTGAATTTTTTCGTGATTAATTAAAACTTCATCCTTTCTTTGATCTTTACTTTTTAACAAAATGAAAGGATAAACTGCCATGGCATTTGCAGTTAAATTAGGTAATATAATAACCCAATATTTCATTATTATTGATTGCCTAAACTTGGCGTGCTAACCTTTGGCAAGCTTGGTAACCGAAACATTGCAGGATTTCTTTTGTAAGCGGTAAAGCTACTCCTTAAAAACTGTACAAAAGCATAATCTGTAGCAGTTAGCACAAATTGATATGTTGGTCTATATTGCAGCATAAAATCTTTCAATTCGGTATCATTTGTACCAAGTATAGATTTTACATAATCAGAGTTAAACCTATAATCTATTATAGACTCTTTATAATCTCTTTCTAAAATTGCCTGTAAATGGCGAGCATTTTTACCCGACTTACTTAACAAGTTATAAATCGCATCTATCCCTAATCCTACACCTCGTGAGCCTAAATTTAACAGGTCTTTACTACTTCCTTTATCTAAAGCATATTTGTACTCTTTTAAGGTTTTTGAATACTGTTCTTGTGGTGTTGGCGCTTTACCATAAACCGTAACCGACCTTAATCTAATGCTAACAGACTTGAGCTGAAAAACGATAGTACTTTGACCGTGAAATATTACAGTATCCATTAAATAACCCTGTAATGCTGCAAAAATTGTATCACCTAACTTAGCTTTGGTTAAAAATTCGCCTTTGGCATTATTATATACTCCATTATCATTGTTAGGATTATAGATATATACCTTTGCCAGCCGCTGTTTGCTATCGCTATCCACAACAAAGCCTTGAACAGGCTTCGTTTGAGCAAATAAATTTGCACAGCAAAAGAAAGAAAGTAAAGTTAAGACGGTAAACTTCATTTTTACAAAACTACAATATAGATAAGTAGAGTTTTAATATCTTAACATTATTTAACTACTAATAGTTTTTGACCGATTTTAATGGTATTATCTGTCTTTTTGTTTAATTCTTTTAGCTCATCTACCGTAATTTTAAAGCGCTGAGAAATATTAAACAAAGTATCTCCCTGTTTTACAGTATAGTATCCGTCTTGAGGAACCTCCGTGGTTGTACTTGGCGGATCTTTTGGAGCAGCTTCTACGGGTGTAAATTTCTTTTGTTCTAAAGGGATATTGGCGTTAATCTCTGTAAAAACCCTATCCTCACGAGCAATCTTTTCTCTCTCAGTTTCTGAAGTATCGTACTTATTGAGCTGATATTTCTCAATTATGCCTATTAATAAATCTGGGTATTTAGGATTAGTTGCATAACCCGCTGTTTTTAATCCTATAGCCCAATTTTTATAATCGTTTTTATCTAATTCAAATAAGAAACTATAACGTTTGCGCTTTAAAAATTCTGAGTGATCTTTGTACGACTCTCTAGCGTCTTTATAAACTCTAAAACAATCATCGCTTTTATCGTCGTCTTTGTAGTATGCTTTCCCTTTCCAATCTGATGTACATTTAATCCCGAAATGATTATTAGCGTATTTGGCTAAACTGCTGCTTCCGCTGCCAGATTCTAAAATTCCTTGTGCTAAAGTTATACTTGCCGGGATACCGTAAGCATTCATTTCTGCTATTGCCACAGCTTTAAAGGCCTCTATATAAGTTAACGTAGTATAGCTTGTAAAATTTGGATTCTCTTTATTTGCCTGTTTTTCAATTTTTTTGTTGTTTTTACTATACTGTCTTGATTTACAAGCGCTGAACATCAACAAAACAATAGCTAATAATCCTATAATTTTTTTCATTTAATTATATTTTAATTCTTTGTCCGGGTTGTAGCGAAGCTGATTTTAGTCCATTTTTCTTCATTATTGCTGTAGCTGTAGTTCCAACTCGTTTAGCTATTTTACTTAAGTTATCACCTTTCTTTACAGTATAATACGTACTCTTCTTTGCTGAAGTACTTTTTGATGTAGGTTTTGCAACAAGCTCAACCACCGGAATAATATTTTCTATGTAATCATCTGGTCTTTCATCATATTGATAAAGTTCGTATTTATTTATTAAAGCAATTACTTGCCTCGCCCAAGTTCTACTAGCTGCATAACCGCCACGCTGAATTCCTTTTGCCCAATTTTTATAATCATATTGGTCATATTTATCGAAAAGGACATTAAAATAGGTTCTACTATGTAAAAAATCAACAAAATGACGGTAAGACGAATCAACCGTTGGGTAATCACGATAAGCTGAACGAATTTCTGTGTTAGCGTTTTTGCCTTTAACTCCAAAGTGATTGTTTAAATAACGAGCAATTTTACTTTGTCCTGCTGCAGATTCATGAATAGCTACAGCCAAAATAATACTTGCTGGTATTTCATGCTCACGCATTAGTGTTTGTGCATACTCAACATGCTCGGCAATATAATCTTCCGTAGATTGTGCTTTAACATTTGAGAACGCCAATATAAATATTAAAAAAATAAATGTTTTTTTCATTGTTAATTTATTTCTTTCTAATGATTAACAATCCATCCCTAATTGGTAAAATTAATTTTTCTACCCTATGATCCGAATTTACATAATCATTAAAACTATTAATATTTTGTGTGTCTTTGTCTTGAGTGTTACTTAACACCTTTCCGCTCCAAAGTACATTGTCTACAATAATTATTCCTCCAGGTTTTACCTGATCAAAAATTAAATCGTAATACGTGCCATTGTTTTTTTTATCCGCATCTATAAAAACCAAATCAAAAATTTCATTCTTTAATGTTTTTAGGCTTTCTTGGGCATCGCCGATGATGTATTTGATTTTAGCATTTAATGGTGATTTTGCAAAATTACCGCGAACCATATCCTCTAATTCTGCATTGATATCTAACGTATAAATGACGCCATCTTCATTCAAACCCTCAGCCAAACATAAAGTTGCATAACCGGTAAAAGTTCCTATTTCTAAAATCCTTTTAGGGTTATTCATTTTACTAAGCAAACTTAAAACTCTTCCCTGATAATGACCGCTTAACATTCTTGGCATTAAAACCTTAAGGTTAGTTTCTCTATCAATATGCTGCAGTAATTCGTTTTCAGATTCGCAATATTGTAAAAGTAAATTTTGTAATTCTTCGCTAATCATTGTGCTTATAAACGATGTTGTTCCATAAAATATTGCAGAATTATAGTAGCCGCAATTGTATCTACTCTTTCTTTATCTCTTCTATCACTTTTTTTAAACCCACTTTCCATAATCGTTCTTTCTGCTAATTTAGAAGTAAATCGTTCATCAATCCAATGTTGTGGAATAGCGGGGAAATTCTTTTTTAACAGCGTAGCAAAACCCTTTGCATGTTGCTTAGATTCTGATGGTGTTCCATCCATTTGTATTGGGTCTCCAATTACAAATGCTTCAACTTGCTCAGCAAGCATATATTTTTTAAGAAATTCGATAATGTCTTTTGGATGTATCGTATCTAAACCCGTAGCAATAATTTGCAAAGGATCTGTTACAGCAATGCCGATGCGTTTGGTGCCATAATCGAAAGCAATAATACGAGCCATAGCTTGCAAAGATAAGGTTTTTAAGTAAATCGGATTTGAACATGAAATTTGAACATCATTTTATGATAATATCAAATCTGATAACTAACATTTCATATCTATTTCTTATTTTGCACCAATGCAGTTTAAAGAGATAATCGGTCAGGAAGACATTAAAAAACAATTGATACAAACCGTTGTGGAGAATAGGGTTAGTCATGCGCAATTGTTTTTATCTCCAGAAGGAAGCGGCGCTTTGCCGTTAGCCATCGCCTATGCCCAATATATAAACTGCCAAAACAGAACCAATACAGATAGTTGCGGACAATGCTCGTCTTGCCGGAAATATGAAAAATATATCCATCCCGATTTACACTTTTCTTATCCCTTCTTCGCTTCAAAAGACATTAAAACTTCGATAGATGTATTAGAAGAGTGGCGCAATATGCTACTAAGTGACCCTTATTTTGATTTAGAAATTTGGCGTTCAAAACTTAATGCAGAAAACAAACAAGCGAATATTAACATCGCCGAGTGCCATGATATTATTAAAAAATTAAGCTACAAAGCTTTTGAGGCAGAAACTAAGGTTTTAATTATGTGGCTGCCTGAGTATTTAGACAGAGAGGGAAATGCCCTTTTAAAAATAATCGAAGAGCCACCTGCAAACACCTTGTTTATTCTAGTAGCTCAAAATCAAGAACAAATTTTAACAACTATTTTATCGCGTACTCAAATTGTTAAAATTCCAAAATTAACAGACTCTGATATTGAAACCTATTTGATTGATAAATCTCAATTGTCAGAAAATCAAGCTACAGAATATAGCTTTTTAGCAGATGGAAATCTGATAGAAGCCAAAGCATTATTACTAGATACACCTAACAACAACGCAAGCTATTTTACAGAATGGCTAAGAATGGGTTATGGCAATAGAGTACCCGCAATGATAGATTTTACAGAAGAAGTTGCCAAATGGGGAAGAGAAAATCAGAAAAATTTTTTAAAATATGGCATCAACTTTTTAAGAGAGTGTAGTTTGTTGTTAAGCGGGGCTGATGATTTAGTGAAACTACCTACCGACACCCTGTCTATTGCTGTAAAATTAACCACTAACGTGCTAAATTTGGCAATGGTAGAAGCATTAATTAGCGAATTAGAACAAGCTCATTACCACATCGAAAGAAATGCGAATCCAAAAATTCTGTTTTTAGATGTATCTTTACAATTAGTTAAAATAATTAAATTTAAATCGCTCCCCGCGGGGACTCAATATATATACAATTAATATGGGATGTGGAAGTTGTTCAACAGGTGGCGGTTGTGCCCCCTCTGGCTGCAAAAGTAATGGCAATTGCCTTACTGGTGGTTGTCAAAAAATGGAAGTAAACGATTGGCTATCAAATTTAGATATGCCCTCTAATTATATACCTTTTCAAGTAATTGAAGTAAAATTTAAAGGCGCTAGAAAAGAATTTTTTATCAATAACGAGAATATTTACCTAGAAATAGGTGAGTTAGTAGCCGTAGAAGGACCTGCTGGCGGATACGATATTGGTCACGTTTCTTTAACAGGAGAATTAGTTCGAATGCAAATGAAGCGTCGTAAAACTCCTTTAGATCAAGTTACGCGTAAAGTTTATCGTAAAGCGACAGAAGCTGACGTAGATAAATGGAAATTAGCTAAAGACATGGAATGGGAAACCATGCATAAAGCTCGTACTTTAGCATTAGATTTACGTTTGTCGATGAAAATTAGCGACGTAGATTATCAAGGAGACAAAACAAAAGCTACTTTTTTTTATACCGCAGAAGGTCGTGTTGATTTTAGGGAACTGATTAAAAAGATGGCGGAAACTTTCCGTATCAGAATTGAAATGCGCCAAATCGGTATGCGTCAAGAAGCTGGTAGATTAGGCGGTATTGGCTCTTGTGGTAGAGAACTGTGTTGCTCTACATGGTTAACAAACTTTAAAACAGTTTCTACAGCAGCTGCTAGGTATCAAAACCTTTCGTTAAATACTTTAAAACTTGCCGGACAATGTGGTAAATTAAAATGTTGTTTAAATTACGAGTTAGATACCTATTTAGATGCCCTAAAAGACATCCCAGACCGTATAGAATCACTACAAACAGAGATTGGTGTTGCTCGTCATCAAAAAACAGATATCTTCAAAAAACTAATGTGGTTCAGTTATGCTAATCAGGAAGATTGGATTCCATTAAAAGTTGACCGTGTAAAAGAAATCATGGCAATGAACAAAAAAGGAGAAAAACCAGTAAACTTAAAAGATGAGGCTGTAGAACTAAAAACTACAGTTGTGGTAGAGAAAGTACATGATTACGAAAATGTTGTTGGACAAGATAGTTTAACGCGTTTAGATGATAAGTCTAAAAATCGTAACAATAACCGCAATAAAAACGGAAATCCGAATAACAAGAATACCAATACAAACCAAAGGACCGATCGCAGTCGCAATCCACAAACCGAAAGAACAGCGCAACAAGCTAAGCCTAATGTGCCAAAGCCACAAAGTCAAAAGCCTAAACAGCCAAATGATGTTGCACCAAAACCAAATCCGAGACCTCAAAATCCAGTAGCAGAAGGAACTGAAGAAGGACAAGTTGGCGTACCAAAGAAAAAAAATAAAAATCGGAATAAGAACCGCAACAAAAATAAACCTACGAATCAAGATCCAACCCCTTAACAAGCAGATTATAGCTAAATGAATAAGTTAAAGTACATTTTGTCTTTAATGACAATCGTATTAATGATTACTAGTTGTTCGGATAACAATTTAGTAGATACGAATGATGCTGTGGCAGAAAATAGCTGGCTATACGCTAAAAGTGCTAAAGCAACTGTAGAAATTAAAGACATTAACCAACCTTATGTTATCCATTTCAAACTTCGCCATACATTAGACTATAAATATGCTAATCTTTTTGTGGTGATGCGTTTAAAAGGAGACAGCCTAAATAAAAGTACTCGTTACGAGTTTAAACTAGCTAAAAACGATGGAGAATGGTTAGGGAAAGGTTCAGGAGATATTTTTACTAATAATTTTACGTTATTAAAAGATTACCGTTTTGCTAAACCTGGTAAGTACGAAATAGAAATCACACAAAACATGAGAGATAATCCTCTTACTGGCATTAGTGATATAGGAATAACAGTTAGTAAGCAAACTGAAAACTCTAAATAAATTAATATATTTTAATGAAGAACTTAATACTGGCTTTGAGCCTATTTATTATAACTACAACCACTACTGCAGCAGAAATTAATTTTCTAGAAAATCCCGTTTGGAAAACTGTTTTGGAAAAAGCTAAAAAAGAAAAGAAAATCATATTTTTTGATGCTTATGCTACTTGGTGCGGCCCATGCAAACAAATGGATGCAGAAACTTATAAAGATCAAGCGGTTGCAGATTTTTATAATACCAATTTTATCAATGTAAAGTATGACATGGAAAAGGGCGAGGGAATAATGCTTGCGCAACAATTTGGGGTTACTGCTTATCCAAGTTTATTATTTATCAACGGAGAAGGCGAAATGCTACATAAAGGTTTAGGTTTTCAAGTTGCTAACCAATTTTTAGACCTAGCAAAAACATCGTTAAATCCAGAAACGCAATATTACAGTTTAAAAAATAAAGCGATGGAATTGTCTAATGCTCAATTTACAAAACTTGTAGGCATGGCAATTGCCAATAAAGATGAAGATATCTATGATATCAGTAGAGATTATCTGGCTAAACAATCAGATGTTCTGGGTTCGCCAGAGTTAATTGATTTGGTAATGACTTTTGTAAATGCTGTGCCAAGCGAACAAACTTTAGCATACATTGTAGCAAACAAGTCAAAGTTAGAAGCTTCAGGAAAATACAGCCCAGCAGAAGTAGAACAACGTATCATTAGTTTAACCTTAGGTTATGGCCTTTATCAAAGCGGGGTAAAAGGAGAAGAAGAAATTGATTTTAATGGGATTAAAACTTTGTTAGATAAATATGTGCCATCAAGCTCATTCTTCGTTTACCATTATTTTAGAACACAATATCTATTGCAAGACAAGAATACTGATGAGGCAATTAAGGAATTTAACATTTTATTAGACAATACTCCTGCAAAAATAGAATTTGAGCAACTGTGCAATGCAATGATGAGTTTTGGGCCAACACTAGAGCAAGAAGGAAAATTAACTGAGACACTTGTCAAATTTGATGCAGTACAAATTCCAGCTAGAGAAGCTAAATTAAGCTATATGAAAGATTTTGTAAAAGGAATTATTTATATCAAAATGAAGCAATATGATAAATTCACAACTATTGCAACTGCTTTAATTGCTAATCCAAATACGCCAGAAAATGTAAAAACTGACTTGGGTATTGCATTACAGCAGGTCAAATCGCAAGGAGGAAACTAGAGCAAAGGCAGTAATTGTTCTAGAGCCATTCCTCTACTTCCTTTTAACAAGACTAGTTTGCCTTTAACTTGATTTTCTTTCAGAAATTGGGAAGCTTCTATTGGCGTTTTAAAGTAATTACCAGCATATTTATTTTTAAACTCGTAAAAATTACTTCCAATAAATATAGTTTCTAATGCATACGATGTGGCAAGTTTAACTATATTTTCGTGCTGTTCATTTGCTTCATTACCGAGCTCAAACATATCGCCAATAATGGCGATTTTTTGTATTGCGTTTAATGCTTTTAAATTATGCAACGCAGCAGCCATGCTACTTGGATTGGCATTATAGAAATCGCAGATTACGGTATTATGATTCGTTTTAGTAAGTTGAGAACGATTGTTGTTTGGAAAATAGTTTGCTAAACCTGTGTTAATTTGCAAAGGTGTTAATTCGAAAAAATGACCAATACAAATGGCAGCTAAAATATTCTCAAAATTATACGTGCCAGTTAAATTGGCTTTCGCTTCATAACTTGCTTCGTGTGTTGCCCATTCAAACTCAATTAACGGGTCGCTATGTCTTAATTTGCCACTAATTGTATTTTCCTTCTCTGTCCCGTAATAAACTACTTTATTTAAATCGGCAACTTGGCTCATCTCAATCAAATACGGATTGTTTCTATTTATAAAAGTTGTACCGTGATGCACTTTCAAATAAGCAAACAATTCTGCCTTACCTTTTTTAACACCTTCAAAACCACCAAACCCATCTAAATGCGCCATACCAACATTGGTAATTAAGCCGTGAGTAGGTTGGGCGATTTCACATAAAAATTCAATTTCCTTTTGGTGATTTGCCCCCATTTCTATCACCGCAATTTCTACTTCACGTTGTATAGAAAGAATAGACAAAGGAACACCGATATGATTATTCAAATTTCCTTTAGTAGCAAATGTTTGATATTTCTCTGCTAAAACTGCTTTGATTAGCTCTTTAGTAGTAGTTTTACCATTACTTCCTGTTAAACCAATTATTGGAATAGATAATTGGTTTCTATGGTGCTTTGCTAAATCTTGTAATGTTGTCAATACATCTTCTACTAGAATAAATTGCTCATTTTTAGCAAAATCTTTATTATCTATAATTGCAAAAGCCGCACCTTGAGTAATCGACTGTGAAGCAAATGTATTGGCATCAAAATTTTCTCCCTTAAGTGCAAAAAACAAGCATCCAGAACTAATCGTTCTCGTGTCAGTACAAATAACCGGATGTTTTAAGTAGACTGTGTAAAGCTCTTCTATTGTAGTCATTTAGCGATGCGAATAAATTTATTCGTAAAATTACGAATGCAAAGACAAATAAAATATTCTTTTTAGTATTATTGATAAATATTATGTTTTTATGAAAAAATATTCTTTTTTA
>JAIELS010000171.1 GCA_019752795.1 Sphingobacteriaceae bacterium | reverse complement strand
ATTGATTTTGGCGCTCAAAAGCCTCCATTGCAACATGTAAAATGGTATGGTGAGATTCGTACGAAAGTAAATCTTGGTTTAAATACCCGATTTTTAAATCTTTCGCCATCGAAACACTTCCCGATGATGGCGCATATTCGCCAACTATTATTTTTAATAAAGTAGACTTTCCGGTGCCATTTGCACCGATTAGTCCAACTCTGTCTCCTGGTTTAATGTGCCAGTTTGCTTCGTCGTATAAGGCTCTAGAGCCAATTTGGAAGGTTAAATCGTTTATAGAAATCATTTGGCTGCAAAAATACAAAATTTATGTAAGATGTTAGATGGTAAATTTGAACAGAATCTCAGATTATAAATCTTCTATTTACCAACTCACAATTTCTATTTTCTTATTATCTTCGCTGCATGTATCGCCTCATCAAGCCTATCTTTTTTAAATTCGATCCAGAAAATGTGCATCACTTTGTGGTAAAACGTTTAAAATGGTTTCATGATTATTTTCCATTTGGTAAAAACATTTTGAGAGGAAGTTTTGATTTCCATGTAAAAGGCTTAGAAAAGGAAGTTTTTGGCATTAAATTTAAAAACCCAGTAGGTTTAGCCGCTGGATTTGATAAAAATGGAGAATACATCGAAGCATTAAGCGCATTAGGTTTTGGCTTTATTGAAGTCGGTACAGTTACTCCTTTACCTCAGCCAGGGAATGATAAGCCACGCATGTTTAGATTGCAAGAAGATAATGCAATTATTAACAGAATGGGTTTTAATAATAAGGGCGTTGATGTAATGTCTGAGCGTTTGCGTTTATTAAAAGAAGCAGCACCAGAAATTGTAATTGGTGGAAATATTGGTAAAAATAAAAATACACCAAATGAAGATGCTGTAAATGATTACATTAAATGTTTTGATGCTTTATTTGATGTGGTAGATTATTTTGTTGTTAACGTAAGTTCGCCAAATACCCCTGGCTTAAGGGCTTTACAAGAAAAAGAACCACTTAAAGAGTTGCTAAATACATTGCAACAACGCAATTTAAAAAATGAAATTTCTAGACCAATTCTTTTAAAAATTGCACCAGATCTAACCAATGAACAATTAGATGATATTGTAGAAATTGTTCAAGATACTAAAATTGCTGGTGTAATTGCAACAAATACTACCATAGATAGAAGTAATTTAACTACCAAAGAACCAGTAAAAAATGAAGCGGGTGGATTAAGCGGTAAACCATTAACTCAACGCTCTACTGAAGTAATTCGTTACTTGTCAGAAAAATCAAATCGATCTTTTCCAATTATTGGGGTAGGTGGTATTCATTCTCCGCAAGATGCAAAAGATAAAATAGAAGCCGGCGCTAGTTTAGTGCAATTATATACTGGTTTTATTTACGAAGGACCCGAACTAGTGAAAAGAATTTGTAAAGCTTTAATTTAAGTTAATTCTTTTTTTAGGGTGATAAAAAATTAAAGAAATAGCTTAGTGTGGTAGTTTATCTCTAAAATATCCGTACACCCAAGTTCCAGCGATAGCGCTAATAAATGTTACCCCTACAGCTAAAAATCCGCTGCCTATCTGTGCAAATAATGGTCCTGGGCAAGCTCCTGTAATTGCCCAGCCAATACCGAAAATTAGTCCACCATAAACTTGACCTTTATTAAAAGTTTTATTTTCAATTGTTATTTTTTCTCCGCTTATTGTTTTAATATTAAAGCGTTTAATTAACCAAATTGATAGCATACCAACGATTATTGCGGTGCCAATTACTCCATACATAAAAAAAGATTGTAATCGAAACATCTCTTGAATACGAAACCAACTTATAATTTCGGCTTTTACGAATACGATACCGAAAGCAATACCGACAATTAAATACTTGATATTACTAAAAACTCCAATTTCACTTTGCTTACTTTCATTGGTACACATTGCATCTTGATGACGTACCTCTATACTTTCTTTATTTTCCATTTTATAATAATTTAAAAATCAAAGGCATTAATACATTTGCAGAAAAGAAACCACCAGCCATAAAACAACAGGTGGCAATAAGAGATGGTATTTGTAAGTTTGAAATCCCCATAATTGAATGCCCACTTGTACAACCACCCGCATATCGAGTACCAAAACCAACTAAAAAGCCGCCAAATACAAAAAAGAAAAATCCTTTTAGTGTTAATATATTTTCAATATTAAAAATTTGTGCTGGCATAATTTGAGAATAATCTGTAATTCCGTATTGCGCCAAGCTTGCTTTAGTGCTTTCTGCTACCACAATGGTATTTGGATTGCTTAAAAAAGTTGTAGCTATAATAGCACCAATAAATACACCTAAAACAAAAAGTAAATTCCAAATTTCTTTTTTCCATTCATATTTAAAAAATGGAATTTTAGCAGGAATACACATTGCACAAATGTGCCTTAAGGATGAAGAAACGCCAAATTTTTTATTTCCAATTAAAAGTAAAGTAGGTACGGTAAGTCCAATTAAAAGTCCTGCCACAGCCCAATGCCATGGTTGTTTTATTAATTCTAACATATTTATTTTTTTAAAAATAGTTCTTTAATGATGATATAAATTCCAGTTATTAATACGAACCAACCAAAAATAGGTTTAAGGGTTTGGTTACTAATTTTTTTACTTAATACTATTCCAATAAATGTACCCGTAACTGCAAAACTAGTAAAGCTAAGTAGAAATGACCATTCGATGGGTGTATTACCTATACTGCCAACAAAGCCAATTAAAGAATTAAATGCGATGATGATTAAAGAAGTGGCTACCGCTTTTTTCATTGGTAATTTAGCGGAGAACAAAAGTGTAGGGATAATTAAAAATCCGCCACCTACGCCCACAAAACCTGTTAAAGCACCAATTAAAACCCCCTTTAAAACGATAGATTTGGTGTCTATTTTAATACTATCGTTTACTAGATCAATTCTTTTTTTAATCATAGAAACGGAAGCGAGGATCATAAGAATTGCAAAAACAAACATGATGAGAAAATCTTTGGTTATGCTAAATCCAAAAATTTTAAAAAGTTCAACCGGTAAAATAGGTACGATATACCTACGCATTATAAGAATTGAAAGTACACTTGGTAAGCCAAAGTATAAAGCAATTTTAGAATCCAATAGTTTATCTTTTATTCCTTTTATACTTCCAAATAAAGCTGCAAAGCCAACAATAAAAAGAGAATATGTTGTTGCATGGGAAGGTGAAACATGCATGATGTAAACTAAAATTGGAATAGTAAGAATTGAACCGCCGCTACCAATTAAACCAAGTGATATGCCTATTAAAATGGCTAGACTATAAGCTATTATTTCCATGTATAAATGTTTATACTTTGATATTCAATTGAAAAATTACTATTGTTCGTTACAACAATTCTCTAAACAAGTAACAATGTTTTTCATTTTTGGGAAACGAAGTGATACATACTTATTTCTTCCAACTTTTTCAGCATTTAAAACCCCTTTATCTTCCATTAAGGTTATTTGCTGAGATGCGATAGCTTGCCCTAAATTCAATTCTTCTTGTATTTCAAGTATAGTCATTCTTTTATTAGTAGTCAATAAATCTACAATTGCTAGTCTAACAGGATGCGAAATAACACGTAACATGTTAATTGCTGAATTTAATTTTTCTGCTTCTATTCTTTTTGTTAAAACCATTTGAATAAATTAATGATACAAAGATAGCTATGTTACTATGTATTATGCAAAATTATTTCACCTTAATTTGTAATGTTTTACTTTAATCTGCTAAACTATAAAGCACAAAAAAGCATCCCAAGAATAAACCTGAGATGCTTTTTAATTCTTTTTAAGAAAAAATCAGACTATAAACTTGCCGTTAATTGAGCTAAAACAGCATTGTTTTTAGCCAATTGATCTGTTTTAGATTGTTTAGAACGGCTTCCTAATTCTAAGTTAGTAGCTAACTTTAAAGTTTTAACTTCTAAACGAGAAACGTTTTTATTGTATCTATCTTTTCTTTTTAATCTTGTTACTGCCATGATATTGAGCTTTATTCTTTTTAATTAATAATAATATGAGGTCGAGAGCGGATTCGAACCGCTGTAGCAGCTTTTGCAGAGCTGAGCCTAAGCCTCTCGGCCACTCGACCTTTTAAATTCAAGGTTGCAAAAATAACAATTATATGTTAGGATGCAAAGGAGAATGCTTATTATTTCAATTTATTTATTGTTTCTACACAATTCATTGCAAAATATGGCTGCAGATACTGCCACATTTAACGATTCCGCCTTGCCAAAACGCGGTATTGTAACTGGTGTAGTAATTTTTTCGATCAAATTATCACTAATTCCATGTCCTTCATTTCCTAATAAAATTAAGCCTTCTTTACCCCAATTTGTATTATAAATGTTGTTTCCTTTAAGTAAAGCCCCAAAAATTGGCAAATCTGTTTCGGTTAAAAATTGACTAAGATTAGTGTAAATTACATTTACTCGGCACAAAGAACCCATTGTACTTTGTACTGTTTTAGGGTTGTATGCTTCTACAGTGTTTTCTGAACAGATGATATTTTTTATACCGAACCAATCTGCTGTTCTTATAATAGTTCCAAAATTACCCGGGTCTTGTACATCATCTAATACTATAGAAAAACAATTTTTTAAATTTTTTAGTTCTAATTTCTGTTGTTTGGGGATGTTAACTAGTGCTAAAATTCCTTGTGGTGTTTGTAATGTACTAATCTTCTCTAATTCCACGTTGT
The DNA here is from genome assembly GCA_019752795.1 of Sphingobacteriaceae bacterium. Lineage (GTDB taxonomy): Bacteria > Bacteroidota > Bacteroidia > Sphingobacteriales > Sphingobacteriaceae > Pedobacter. The sequence continues at coordinate 7,500 of JAIELS010000171.1, read as the reverse complement.
TTACTTCAAATAACTTTATATTTGCAATGTTTTTTGGCAATAAAGAAGCAAGCTCAGTAGTGTAATAAATGCTATGTATATCATAGCTAGAATTTATGAATTCTATAATAGATTTTATACCTTCAATAATAAATATTCCACTTTCTTTGCGGTACTTCTTTTGATGTAGAGATTTTATAAAACTGATTTGAGATTTTGAAAGCATACAAGTATAACTATAAGCAGCAGGTACAATTTCTTACAATATTACTATTTATTCTTGTTTTCTTAGCAGGATGTTCTTCAACTAAATATATTGAGGATTATCAATCTATTGTAACTAATGTTAAAATTGATAGCATTGATAAGGAGTTTCAGGAACAAGCCTATAATTATGTTCAAAAAGATATTCGTCCTGCAGAAGGAATAGGAATTAATACTAAAATTTATAATTTGTTTAATACTAAAAATGGCAAATATAAAACCAGCAACATTAATGCATTAGGTACGCCGCCTCCAATTTTAGATAGTGCATTAGTAGAAATTTCTAGAAATCAGATTGAAAAGTACTTAAAAAGTAAAGGATTTTTTAATGCTAAGGTAAAATCAGAAATAGCAATTGAGAATCAAAAAGCAAAATTAAAATTTATTGCTCAACCAGGCTCGGCTTTTTTTATCAATAAAATAACTTATCAAATACCAGATACAACTATTAAAACTCTTTATTTAAAGAACAAAGCTCTTTTTTCACGTTTACATGAAAATATGCAGTATGATGAAGATTCATTGACTTACGAACGTGACCAGATTTACCAATTAATGCGTCAGAATGGATATTATGATTTTGTTAGACCCTACATAAGTTATAGGCCAGATTCCAATCAGAATAATAGTAAAGTTAGTGTATTAATGATTATAGATAATCCTTTAGATGGTACCAAGCACAAGGTTTATCATATAGGTGAATCAAATATTATCATAGCCCCAAACTCTGATGGCTTTACAGATTTAAAATTAATTGGCGATTCTTTGCAGGGGAAAGGAGCATTTAGAGGTATTCGTTTCACCGATTTGTCGGGTCAATTTAGAAGAAACCCAATAACTAGATACGATTTTATTAAGAAAGGCGACATTTATGATATTAGAAATGAGGCATTAACTTACGATAGAATGTATAAGTTAAACGTATTTAAAAATGTTAGAATAGAATATTATAAAGCTAAAGATAGCAGCAACAACGTTGAACCAGTAATATTGTTAATTCCTCAAAAAAGAATGAGCAATAGGATAGAGGGTGAAATTCCTTTTAACGATGGTACTGTAGGTTTTACATTAAGTAATACCTACACCAATAACAATTTTTTAAAAGGAGCAGAAAAGTTTCAATTTCAAATTAAAGGAGGTTTACAATCTAGAAAAACAGAAGGTAAGTCAATATTTGCAGATATCTATCAAAGAGATTTCTCTGTTAGTGCTAGTTTAGCTGTGCCACGTTTAATGATTCCATTTGTAAATGCGCCTCAATTAGGAAAAAATGGCATGCCTTATACTACTTTCTCTTCTAGTTACTTATATGCATTACAAAAAGACATCACACAAAGAAAAACGTTTATTAATGCGATTAGTTATGATTGGGTCGAAACAAAATCTAAGCTCCATACTTTTACTCCCCTAAATGTTGAGTATCGTTTTGGAAATGTTTTAATTGATACGCTAGATAAATCTGATTTAGAGGAGTATGAAAAAAATAAGCAAATTTTAGAAGCCAATTCTTACAATATCAAATTATTGGGTAGAAAAGATTTTACACTAGGTATGAAATATGCTTATACTTTAAATGGTAATAAGCTATTAGATAAGAGCACTTTTGTTTATTTTAAGGGAAATATTGATATCGCAGGCAATTTATTACAACTTACCTCAAGTATTTTTGGAGATAAACATCATCCTAAAGATGGCGATTTTGGCACTATATTCGGTTTGCCATTTAATCAATATGTTCGCCCAGAGATTGATGTTCGTTGGTATAAATACTTAGGTGGAGATCATCAATTTATTGCTAGACTAAACACTGGTGTTGGATATGCTTATGGTAATTCAATCGCAATACCATTTGAGAAATTATTTTATGCTGGTGGTTCTAGTGGAATTAGAGCTTGGCAAGCGAGAACGTTGGGTCCTGGTAATTACAATAGAGAGGTAATTACAAGCCTTGAAGCTAGAAAAGCATCTTATGGGATAGATCAATTAGGGCAAATGCGCATAGAAACTAATTTTGAATATAGATTTATGCTAATTAGTAAACTTCTAGGAGGGAAGCTTAAAGGCGCAACATTTATAGACATGGGTAACGTATGGAATATTTCTTCAGGTAATCCGCAACCAGAAACTTATTTTAATATTAAAAAATTAGGTCAGCAAATAGCTATAGGTACAGGTTTTGGTTTAAGGTATGATGTTGATTTTTTTGTATTTAGATTTGATATTGGCTTAAAAATTAAAGATCCGCAATTTTTAGGTTCAGATCAATGGGTAATTGGAAAATACATTAATGGTGCTAAAGAATTTAAAGCGAATTATTATACAACGCATCAACCTGATCGCTATCGTTTCCTTCAATATAATTTTGGAATAGGTTTACCTTTCTAAGTTTAAATAAGATTTCTTAGGTAGTCAAAAGTTGTTTCAAAAAAGGTAGAAATATCTAATCCATTGCTTAAATTAAAGTACATAAATACAATTAGTAAAATTATACCGATATAAATAAACTTTTTAAAAGCAAAAACTAAGAATATAATAACTAATGGAATAATAATTAGAAATATTCTACTAATTGTAAAGGGATTAAGACTGCCTTCTTTTTTATAAACATAGATTAATTTACTATGTGTTCCTTCATCATTTTGATGTTTAATGTAAATGAAAGTTGATTTGTCAATTTGCAAAGGTAAAATAGCTACTCCATCGTTAAAGGTTAAAGCTTGGGTAAAACCACTTACACTAAAGGTGTAAATTCCATTTATTTTTTCTAAGGGTTGTGCCAAAGAATCTGCTGCAATTATAGCAAGTTTACTGTTTTTCAATAAACTTTCCTTTACTAAAAAGTTATTAATATCAGAATTTTGAGCAATAGCTAAATTGCTAATAAGCATTACAAAAAATAGCAATATATATCTCATTCTATTGATCGTTTATTATAAATTAGATAACCTAAATGTAGTAAAATCCCATTTCTTTTAATGGGATCATTGTATAAATTATAACTAAAACTTATTGGACCTACAGGCGTATGGTAAACCAAACCGGCTGTACTCGCATAATTTAAAGTTTTAAATGCCTTTGCGTACTTTATGTCTTGCAAACCAACTTTTTCAAATGCTTTGTAAGGTAAAAATAAATAACCTTCTAAACGTAGCTCTAAATTCTTTTTAAGTTGAAAAATATTTTTCACACCTCCTGCTAAGTAAGACGTAGCTCTAAATTTTTCTATAAAAAGCGATTTACTATCTTGCAATGGATAAAAAGATGGTGCAGCTAATAAAGTTGAATAGTAATTTGCATACAATGGCTGATTAGATATTACAGCCTCAGCTAAATAACCTAAAGTATATTTTTTGCTATTAAAAAGATAGTTTTCATCACTTATTTTAAGAATTCCCCATTCTCTAAATTTTCTAAAAACATCTTTATTTTTTAACTCTGTATTTGTTATATAGCTGTTACCCAATGTATAATTCTCTTTTCCGGTAAAATAGCTAGCAGTTATTGAAAAATCACGACCTCTATTGGCATATTGTTTCTTGTTTAAAGAATTATGTTCAAACACTAAACTGCTTTTAAAACCATTAAATACCGTTCTGTCTAATATATTACCGATTTCAAAACTATTTGTGGGGCTGTAATTATCGCTATTGTTAATAAAAGAAGTACTTAAAATAATTCTACCATTTCTGTTTAATGGCATGCCGAATTTGATGTCAATTTTTCTATCGGCTTGCTCAATATATGTGGGATTGGGGTTTTCAATAAAAATTTGACTTGTGTTGTAATAATTCCAATGGTTGTAAGTAAGTTCAGCAGCAAGGAAAAGTGGTAGCTTTGAGGGATAATCAATACGACCACCTAATTGTACGGATTCGTAAAATCTACCAGAGTAAAAATTAGTGCTAAATGTGTAAGCTTTTCTATTAAGATAATTGTACTGTAATCCTAAATAAACATTACTAATTGGTCTACTAGAAATATTTCCACCAAAATCTATTTTAAAACTCTTTTTAGGACTGGCTACAATTTCAAAATTGTAACTATCAGTTTTTGGTTCGTAAGAAATTTTCGGATAAATAGTTTCAAAGGTCTCATCTGCTACTAATTTATAGTAACCTCTTTTAATATCTGATAAATCAAAAGTCTCATTATCGCTTTTAAAAAGACGTTCTATATATTTTATTTGTTGACTATTAACCCCTGAAACAATTAAATTATTGAAAATTAAATCTGGTTTACGTTGGTTAAATTTGTTCCTTTTAGCTAATAGTTCCTGTGGAGGTATTCTTCTGCTAATTGCATTTTTTATTTTATCCATATCAGCCATAGTTTCATCATAACCACTTTTTATTAAGGCTTCAACCGGGCTAAAATTAATTACACTATAATCTGATAAGTTTGGTTGAATGTAAAAACCATTTTCTCCAACAAGCGTAGAGTCCGATTTAGATAGAAACATATATACCAACAACCTGTTCATTACACGATCGTCATTTTTAGGATATTCATTAAATGTTTTTGAAGATACATTGGCGCCAATAATGATATCGGGTTTAAATTCTTTTTTCATTACATCTGCCGGGAAATTATTATATAAACCACCATCAAATACATATTTATCATCTAATTTAATTGGTCTGTATATCAATGGTACCGTCATTGTAGCTCTAACTGCTTCAGCTAAACTGCCTTTACCTACGGTGATGCTTTTTTGAGATATGACATCAGATACCATACAACGATAAGGTACAAATAGCTGGTCGAAATTGTCTTTTGCAATTGCTGATGCTTGAGAGAATAACTCTAATAAAGCAAAATTGAGCGGAATATCGTTAATCAAATTAGATCTAAAACTTAATCTTAAACTAGTGTCTGCAGCCAATTTTGCCGTAATTATAGATGGATTTAAGCCATTCTTTTGAAAATAGAAATTGTAATCACTTTTGTATTTTCCGCTTACCCAATCTTGAAAATCTGTGCTCAGCGCAATTTTTTCTATTTGAGAAGGAGAATAACCTGCAGCATACATTGCGCCAACAATACCTCCCATAGAAGTGCCAGTTATATAGTCTATCGGTATATTATTTTCTTCTAGCGCTTTTAAAATGCCAATATGAGCTAGTCCTTTAGCTCCACCTCCGCTTAAAACTAAACCAACTTTTTGTGCTTTAACTTGTAGCATCAAAAGCATGAAAATAAAAACCAAAATTCTTTTAAAAGACATCACTCCATAAAAATATCGTTTTCTTTTTAAATTAATTTGAAATCAGCTAAATAAGTGATGGATAACTGGCTATAAATTTAAGTCTGTTATCACATTTTTTATTTAAATTAGAACAGTAAGTGTATAAAAAATAGCAGGTAAAACAATTTTCATTTTATTTGGTTTTTAAAACGGCCTGAATAAAAATTCTTATATTTCGTAATTAATTGCCGAGACATGAAAATAGGTATTTTATCAATGGTGAACGGTTAATAAAACTAAAATGAATTATAAAAATTTATTAGATGAAGTGAAAAATTATGTGTTAGCATACTTTGCTACACAACATGATTCAAAATTGGTTTACCACAACTTAGCGCATACTCAAGATGTAGTTAAATCAACTATACAAATTGCCAATCATTACCAGCTTAACGAAAAAGACTTTTTTATTGTTGTGGCAGGTGCTTGGTTTCATGATACGGGTTATTTTGAAGATCCGATTAACCATGAGCAAAAAGGTGCAGAGTTAGCAATAGCGTTTTTAAAGCAAAAAGATGTTCCAGCGGATATAACCGATCAGGTAATGCAGTTAATCTTATCAACTAAAATGCCACAGCGTCCAACAAATCAATTAGAAAATATTTTATGTGATGGAGATCTTTTTCATTTGGGCACAAAAGAATTTCGTAAAAAGGGTAAGTTGATGCATAAAGAAGTTGAACTGCTTTATAATATCGATATTAATAAAAAATCTTGGCGAATAAAAGATATAGAGTTTTTGGAAAGTCAGCAATACCATACAGATTATTGCAGATTACTATTGAGCGATCAAAAACAAAAAAATATTGAAGAACTTAAAAGTAAATTAAAAGAAGAAGATATTGCACAAGTAGCAGTAAATGAAGTTGTAATTGATAAGCAAAGTGGAGAAAAAGAACCTAAATTACTGAGCAAAAAAGACAAACAAAGGCCAGATAAGGGGATTGAAACCATGTTTAGAATAACATCTACTAATAATCAACGCTTAAGTGATATGGCAGATAATAAAGCGCAGTTATTAATTACCGTAAACTCAATTATTCTTTCGTTAATTATAAGTTTGGTTTTAAGAAAATTAGAAGATAATGCGTTTCTAATAATTCCAACTTTTATTTTGTTAATGGTAAGCTTATCATGTATAATCTTTTCTATTTTGGCAACTAGACCATCAATTCCAGATGGTTTATTTTCTCAAAATGATATTGAACGTAAAAAGGTAAATCTTTTATTTTTCGGGAATTTTTACAAAATGGCATTAAGTGATTATAGCAAAGGAATGATTACCGTAATGAATGACCAAGAGTTTTTATATGGTACTTTAATTAACGATGTTTATTCTCAAGGTGTTGTTTTAGGACGTAAATATAAATTGATAAGAATTGCCTATAACATTTTTATGTTTGGTTTAATAGCTGCAGTTTTAGCTTATATCGTCTCTTACATTGCCTACGGTAAATTATCTTAAAATGCTCCAAAAAGTAGCACAAAATATATTTTTTGATAGAGATTTAAGCTGGTTAAGTTTTAACGCTAGGGTATTAAATGAAGCTAGCAAAGCAGATGTTCCGCTGTTGGAGAAAATTAAATTTCTCTCCATTTATTCATCAAACCTCGATGAGTTTTATCGCGTTAGGATGCCAGTTCTTTTGGCATTATCGAAGCTGAGTAAAAAAGAAAAAAATAAGATTGTAATAGAGAATAATTTATTAGATAAGGCAAATCAAATTATCTATAAACAGCAGCAAGACTATGGTAATATTTTAAGAGAAATCATTAAACCACAGCTACAGGAAAACAACATCAACTTTGTTTACGGCGTTGATATTCCTATAGAACTTGAGAATGATGTAAGAAGATACTTTGTGAGTCAAGTGTTATCTTTTTTGCAACCAGTTAATTTAGTAGCCGCAAAATCTTCCTTTTTTCCTAAAAATAATGAACTTTATTTTTTGATAACGCTTACACAAGGAGATGAGGAAGAGGTGGTTATCTTAAATATACCATCTAGCGAT
>JAIELS010000188.1 GCA_019752795.1 Sphingobacteriaceae bacterium | reverse complement strand
AAATTAAGAATTTAAATTGCAACTTCTTTATCCCATAGGTTTATTAGCGTTTGCAGGATTAATTATTCCGGTAATTATACACCTATGGAGTGTAAAAAAAGGTAAAACACTAAAAATTGGTAGCATCAATTTATTGGGAGAAAGTGCCAATGCAACTTCCAGAAGTTTAAGAATAACTGATTGGTTATTGTTTGTAATGAGATGTTTGCTGTTGATGATTGTTGGATTAATGTTGACTCAACCTTTGCTACAAAAGAAATTTACAAGCAATAGCAAAATGGGCTGGATTTTAATCGATCAAAACCAATCTTCTGGAACTTACTTAAACCATAAAAAAACAATAGATTCTTTATTGAACTTGGGTTTTGAATTGCATGATTTTAATATTGGTTTTAAGCAATTTGAATTAAAAGATAGTTTACAAAAAGCCCAAAATTCTACGTTGAGTTATTCTTCTTTACTTAGAAAGTTAAATACAATTATTCCGAATGGTTATAGTGCTTATTTGTTTGCACCAAAAAAAATAGCTGATTTTGAAGGTAATTTACCTAAAGTAAATTATAAATTAAATTGGTTCGAAACTAAAACAACAGATACATTAAAAACATGGAGTACAGACTTTTTAGGTAAAAAATACGAGGCAAAATCTTCTCCAACTTTAACTAGTTATACCAGTAAAACAATTCAAGATTTACCTTCCTTAACGGCTATGATTTATGAACCGAAAGCAAATGATTCTAAATATGTCAAAGCAGCTTTAAACACAATAAAAGATTTTACAAAACGAAAAATTGAGATTAAGGAGTTTAATGCTAATTTAAGTGCTGATATTACATTTTGGTTTTCAGAACAGGAAATTCCAGCATCTTTTTTAGATCAACTTAAACCAAATTCCAAAGTATTGAGTTATGTGAATGGAAAAGTCAATACCATTAATTCTAACATACAACTTAACAGTTCAGCTTTTTCAAACATAGATTTATATCAAAAAATTGATGCTCAAATAAAGCCAGGAGAAGTGATTTGGAAAGATGGCTTTGGCCAGCCTCTTTTAGTTAAACAACAGAATAATCAAATTAACTATTTCTATTTTTACAGCAAATTTAATCCGCAATGGACAGATTTGGTGTGGAATGAAGCTTTTGTGAATGCTTTGTTGCCAATTGTTGTTGGGGATCAAAATGCATCAGATTTTGGCTTCGAAAACAATGAGAATGACCAGAGAGTTGTTAATGCAAAGCAAAATTTATTTATCGATAATAATAAAGTCAGTGCATTTACGATAAGATTAGAAAATATAGCGATAGCTAATTATTTATGGATTTTAGCTTTGGTCGTTTTAATTGTAGAAAGAATTTTATCATTCAGAAAAACAAATATAAAAGATGTTAAAAACTGAAGGTAAAAATTGGATAACTGATTTTAAAGTAAAGCTGACCTTACTTTATGTATTGCAAATTTTATGCATTAGTTTGGCTATTGCATTACTTTTCATACCGATTGCTAAATATTTTGAAGTAAATCCTATTTCAGGTTTTTCGCTTATCTTTTCATTGGTATTGGTTGTTGGTTTTATTGTTAAAAAGATTTTTAAAATTACCAATTCTACTACGGCCAAATATTTAGACGAGCATTTTACTCAATTAGAAGAAAGTACAGAATTGTTGCTAAAACCTTATGCAGAATTATCGCTTTTAGAACAATTACAAGTAAATAAAATAGTTCAGTTTTTCCCCTTACAAAATGGGTTTAAAAAACCACTAAAAAGATTTTTGATATCGCTAGCAGTCTTATTACTTGCCTGTACAATTTTATTTATCATAGATAGTTCTGCTCTATTTAACTCAAAAATTTTCGGTAATTCTAAATCCTTTAACACCTCAACAAAGGTTAAAGAAAATATTCCGGCAGAAATAAAAAGCATTAGCATAAAAATTGCACCTCCAGCTTACACAAATCAATCGGTTCGCAATCAAAGTCAATTTACCATTAAAGCAGAAACTGGTGCTAAAGTAACTTGGCTAATTGGCACCAATATAGCTGTCAAAAAAATTAATATCATTTTTAATAACACAGCGATTGTAGCTTTGAAAGCAGCAAATAACGATTTTACAAAATGGAGTTATAGTAAAGTTATTAATCAGTCTGGTTTTTATCAATTAGAATTTGATGGAAAAAAATCTGATCTCTATCAAATCGAAATTATTCCAGATTTACCTATTGCTATTAAAATTCATGAACCGAAAATACACACCACTATAGATTTTGGTCAAATACCTAAAGTAAATTTAGTCTGTTCTCTAACTGATGACTATGGAATTAAAGATGCCTATATTTCTGCAACACTAGCAAGTGGCAAAGGAGAGGGTGTTAGTTTCACAGAGAAAAAACTATTGTTTAATGTTTCATTAGCAGGAAAAAAATCGATAAAACTAAATAAGCTAATTGATTTAACGGCTTTAGGTTTGAAACCTGGAGATGAACTTTATTTCTATATTAAAGCAATAGATAACAATGGACAAATGTCTCGATCAGATGTGTATTTGGTTTCTATTGCAGATACAGCCGAATTATTAAGCATGGCTGGAATGGCTAACGGCGTAGATTTAGTGCCCGAATATTTTAGGAGTCAACGACAAATTATTATTGATACGGAGAAGTTATTAAAAGAGCAAAGTTCAATAACAGACCAAGAATTTAAGAATAGAAGTAATAATTTGGGTTTAGATCAGAAATTACTACGCTTAAGATATGGCAAGTTTCTTGGTGAAGAATCTGAAACTGAAATTGGGGGAGAAGGACACGCTGATGATGATGGACACGACCACGCTGAAATAAAATATGGCGATGTACAAGCATTAATGGATCAGTATGCACATAAGCATGATATTGCAGAAGATGCTACTTTTTTTGAGCCCGAGTTAAAAGCGCAATTAAAAGCCGTGTTAAATGAGATGTGGGGCTCTGAATTGAGACTTAGAACTTTTAAATTACAAGAAGCATTGCCTTTTGAATACAAAGCATTACGTTTATTGAAGGAATTACAGCAGAAATCTAGAGTGTATGTTGCAAAAACAAAACTTAGTCCTGTTAAGCTTAAGTTAGAAAAACGATTATCTGGAGAATTAGATAAAATTACACAACCTAAAAGCAATAGCACTTTTGAAAATAAAGATTTAGGTAAAGAAGATTTAAAGTTGTTGTTAGCAATTTTAGAACAAAGAAAATCAGGTAAATCATTTAAATATGGAGAACGAGAACTTTTAAAATCTGGAGAAACACAATTGATTTCGGCTGCGGCTAATCAACCAGTCTCTTATTTAGCAGCTTTAAAGAGCTTGCGTAAAGTGTCTATTGCAAACAAAGTAGTAATAAGTGATATAGAAATTATTCAGAAAGCAATTAAAAATTTAATTGGTTTAGAGGAAGTGCAGCCACAAAAACAGGATGTATCGCCCTCAATAAATTTATCAAATGGTTATTTCAATTACCTTAAAAATGGAAAGGAATAGCTATGGAATTTAAATTGACCGTATTTATAATTTGTATAATATTAGCGCTGTTTTTAATTTTTAAAGAACTCAAAAGGAAGAACAAAACTAACCTGTCATGGCGAATATTGGCTAGCATATTTATGGTGGTGAGTTTTGCTTTTTTAATTGTACCTATAACTTATCAAACCGTAAAAGAACAAGCCACAGCCGAATTAAATTTAATTACCGAAGGAACTGATGTAGACACAATAACTAAAATTAAAGGCGAAAAATTTGATTTAGACTCTAATTTATTTTCGGATCAAAAGAATTTAAAAATTAAACATATTGAGGATTTAGCCTATTTTCTACAGGAAAATAAGGATATAAAAAAAGTAAATATTTACGGCTACGGATTAGATCAAACGCAGTTAAAACAGCTTCAAGCTTATCAACTCTCATTTCATCCGGCAGCTATTCCATCTGGAATAATTTCTGTAAGCTGGCAAAAAGAAGTTAGTGCAACTGAGAATTTAACTATTCAGGGAGTTTATAATAATTATAGTAATCAAGATGTTAAGTTGAAATTATTTGGCTTAGGTGCTAATTTAGATTCGGCTTTTGTTAAGTCAAATTCGAAAATTAACTTCTCATTTAATACCCAGCAAAAGCAATCTGGTAACGCCATTTATCAGTTAATTGCTTTTAAAGGAAAAGATACTTTATTTGCTGAACCAATCCCTTTTGAAGTTAAACCGAAGAAGCCAATTCAAATATTGATTTTAGCTTCTTTCCCTGATTTTGAGTATAAATTTTTGAAAAATTGGTTATATGAAAAGCAATATCAAGTTGTATTTAGAAGTCAGATTAGTAAAGACAAATACAGCTCAGATTTTTTAAATACGAAAGCTATGGATGTTAGCCGTATCAATCAAGCCTTGCTAAAACAAATGGATGTCTTATTGATTGATGAGAATGAGATGTCGTCAATTTCAGCTGTGGAAAGAGCAGCGATAAATACTGCGGTAAATAACGGAATGGGTTTAATCATTAGGCTAACAAATGCTATTTCTAATCCTAATAGTCCTAAATATGGACGATATGAAATTCCTTTTGTTCCTGCAACAACTTTTACCATTACCGCGGTTAACGAAAATATAAAATTTAGTGAATTGCCTTTTCCTCAAACATTATTTCTAGAAACAACACTAAATGATCAAGCTTTGTTCAAATCATCTACTGGTAAAACCGTTGTAAATGGACAGCTTTATGGAATGGGTAAAGTATTAATATCTTCTCTTTCATCTACTTATCAGTGGGAGTTAGCAGGTAAAGGAACCGATTACTCGATGTTTTGGTCAATATTGTTTTTAAAAGCTGCTAAAAAGGAATTAAAAAACCAATCAATTGAGTTTTTCCCTCAATTTTTAACTATTGGAAGTAGTACAAAATTAATAGCTACGCTAAGTGATAATAAAGCGCCGAACTTAGCTTTTAACGATATTAAGCTTAATCCAAAACAAAATATGGAATTACCATTTAAGTGGGATGCTGTGTTTTGGCCAACCATTGCTGGATGGAATAAGATTACAATTAATAATATTACTGAAAATGCCTTTGTTTATCAGACTTCTGATTGGTCTGCTTTGAAAAATGCTGATAAACTAAATCTAAATTCGAGTTTTTCAATTCATCAATTAAATCAAAAGGAAGATTTAAAACTTACCACAGAAAACATCGATGAAGAAATTTCTAAATGGTGGATATTTGCGGTTTTTTTATTGACTGCTGGATATTTGTGGTACGAACAACGTTTTTTAGCCAATTGAAACTAAAATGTTATACTTGCTTTAGTGTGTAAGTTTTTAAAAATAACTATCTTGTTTTTAGAATCACTTAAACGAGCTTTTGCGAGCTCTTGAGTATAACTAACAACTATCACTACAAACAATAAAACTAAACCGCTTTGAAAAGAAAAGACTTCCTCTTCTTATCAGGAATAGGTGCAGGGGCTATGGTGTTGCCAGATTTTTCTGCTTTTGCAACACCCATTGATCCCTTGCAGGCTCTTGATAAAATAGACGTAAAAATTAAAAAAGAATTAGCAGACATAGCTTTAAATGCAGCTAGAGCTAAAGGAGCAACTTACACTGATGTTCGTATTGGTCGTTATCTTAATCAATTTGTATCCACAAGAGATAAGCGTGTGCAAGGGGTTGCCAATACCGAATCTTTTGGTGTAGGGATTAGAGTAATTGCCAATGGCTGTTGGGGCTTCGCTGCCACCAATAACGTAACCAAAGAATCAATTGCTAAAACTGCTCAAGAAGCTGTGGCTGTAGCAAAAGCAAATGCCAAAATACAGGGAGAAGCAGTGCAATTAGCTCCCCAAAAAGGCTTTGGCGAAGTGGCTTGGCAAACACCTATCGAAATTAATGCTTTTGAGGTGCCTATCAAAGAAAAGGTAGATTTGTTATTAAATGTGAATGATATCGCCATGCAAAATGGTGCAAGTTTTGTAAATGCAGCATTATTTGCAGTTAACGAACAAAAATATTTTGCTTCAACTGATGGTTCGTATATCGATCAAGATATTCACCGTATTTATCCTTCGTTTGGTGTAACTGTAATTGATAGGGCTTCTGGTAAGTTTAAAACACAGGCTTCATTAAGTTCTCCAATGGGAATGGGTTACGAGTACATGAATGCTAGACCAGAAGATAAAGTAAGCGGGGTAGTTACTCGCTATAAAGGCAGATATGATATTTTAGAGGATATTAAAAATGCTACACGTGTGGCAAAAGAAAAAATTACTGCTAAAACAGTGGAGCCAGGTAAATACGATTTAGTTTTAGATCCATCGCATTTATGGCTAACCATTCACGAATCTGTTGGTCACCCTACGGAGTTAGATCGTGTATTGGGTTATGAAGCAAATTATGCAGGGACAAGTTTCCTTACGCTAGATAAATGGCAATCTAAGAACTTCAAATTTGGTAGTGATCATGTAAATATCATTGCTGATAAAACACAAAAAGGGTCTTTAGGTGCTGTTGGATATGATGATGAAGGTGTAAAATGTGGTAAATGGAACTTGATTAAAGATGGTGTTTTAGTAAATTATCAAACCATTAGAGATCAGGCGCATATTATAGGTTTAAAAGAATCGCAAGGTTGTTGCTATGCGCAAAGCTGGAATGATGTTCAGTTTCAACGCATGCCAAACGTTTCATTAGAATCTGGAAAAGCAAAGTTGAGTGTAGATGATATGATTAAAAATGTAGAAAAAGGCATTTATATTATCGGTGATGGAAGTTATTCTATCGATCAACAACGTTACAATTTCCAATTCGGCGGACAGTTGTATTACGAAATCAAAAATGGTCAAATTGTAGGTATGTTAAATGATGTTGCCTATCAATCAAATACACAAGAGTTCTGGAATTCTTGTTCAGCCGTTTGCGATGAAAGTGATTACCGATTAGGAGGTTCATTTAATGATGGTAAAGGCCAACCTGGTCAAAGTAGTGCAGTTTCTCATGGTAGTTCAACTGCACGTTTCAATGGAGTTAATGTGATAAATACAGCTAGAAAAATATAATTATGGCCATATTAAGTAAAGAAGAAGCCCAAGCAATATTAAAAAAAGTAATGAGCTACTCTAAGGCAGATGCCTGTGAAGTAAGCTTAAATGGTTCAGACGGAGGTAATATCCGTTATGCACGAAATGCAGTTTCTACTGCTGGGCAAATTAGTGTAATGAGCTTATCTGTAAACTCAACCTTTGGTAAAAAAACTGGATCAGCCTCTATTAACGAGTTTGATGATGCCTCACTTAAAAAGGTAGTAAGCAGAGCTGAAGAATTGGCTCAGTTAGCACCAGAAAATCCAGAATATATGCCTTTATTAGGTCCGCAAACTTTTCAGGAATCCGCAACCTATAATGCAAATACTGCAGCGATGACACCAGATACTAGAGCCGAAATGGTAGGTAAAAGTTTGGGTGTTGCCAAAGCTGCAAATTTAGATGCGGCTGGATTTTTAGAAAACTCTACGCGATTTAATTCGGTAATGAATTCTAAGGGATTGTTTGCCTATAATAAATCAACCAATGTTTCTTTTTCTGTAACCATAAGAAATAAAGAAGGAACAGGGTCTGGTTATGTTGAACAAGATTTTAATGACCTCAATAAAATGGATGTACTTGCCCTAAGTAAGATTGCTGCGGGTAAAGCAACCGGTTCTGCTGGTGCAAAAGCCATTGAGCCAGGAAAATACACAGTGATATTAGAGCCTTTAGCGGCAAGCGATATTTTAAGCAATATGTTTAGAGGTTTCGATGCACGAAGTGCTGATGAAGGAAGAAGTTTCATGAGTAAAAAAGGTGGAGGAACTCGATTAGGAGAGCAATTGTTTTCTGAAAATGTAAATATTTATTCAGATCCTATGAATCCAGAATTGCCTTCTGCTACTTGGAATGGAGATGGTCAATCTCTTAAAAGAACACAATGGGTAGAAAAAGGAGTAGTTAAAAATTTATCCTATTCTAGATTTTGGGCTGCAAAAAAAGGTGTAGAACCTTTATCAGGTGGTAGAAGTATGGTAATTGAAGGCGGAACTCAATCTTTACAAGACTTAATTAAAAGTACTGAAAAAGGAATTTTAGTTACTCGTTTTTGGTATATCCGTTCGGTAGATCCACAAACATTATTACTAACTGGACTAACCCGTGACGGTACTTTTTATATAGAAAACGGAGAGATTAAGTTTCCAATTAAAAACTTTAGGTTTAATGAAAGTCCAATTATTATGTTAAATAATGTAGAAGCATTAGGTAAACCGGTAAGGACAGGTAGTGGAATGATTCCACCGATGAAAATTAAAGATTTTACCTTTTCATCATTATCAGACGCTATATAAAACTTCATGTCAATTAGGCTATCGGCAGGTGTCCTCACCTGCCGAAATAAAAACTAAAATTAAACCCAATAAATTGAGAAGAAGAGATTTTTTGTACATGACAGGTTTGGGTGCTGGTGCAGCCATGTTACCTAGTTTAAATACTTTTGGCAGAATAATTACTGTAGAAGAAGCTTTAACACCTGTAGATGTTAAGCTGAAAAAGCAAATGGCTGATGTGGCTTTAAATGCAGCTAAATCTAAAGGTGCAACTTATGCCGATGTGCGTATTGGAAGATATTTAAACCAAGTAGTAGCTACCAGAGATAACCGAGTAGAAAATGTAGCCAATAGCGAATCTTATGGTTTAGGTGTGCGTGTTTTAGCAAGTGGATCTTGGGGTTTTGCCGCTACTAATAATTTGGATAATGATAGCATCGCTAAAGCTGCAGAAATGGCTGTAGCAATTGCAAAAGGTAATGCAAAACTGATGAGCGAACCTGTTCAGCTTGCTGTACAAAAAGGTTATGGAGAAGTAAGTTGGAAAACTCCTTTAGAAATAAATGCCTTTACTGTTCCTATTCCTCAGAAAGTAGAATTATTGTTAAATGTAAATAATGAAGCGCTGAAAGGTGGTGCAAAGTATGTAAACTCTAATTTGTTTATGGTAAATGAACAAAAGTATTTTGCTTCTACAGATGGCTCTTATATTGATCAGGATATTCATCGCATTTGGCCAAACTTTACCGTAACCAAAATAGACGATAGTAGTGGGAAATTTGAAACGCGAAATGCTTTAAGCGCTCCGATGGGAATGGGTTATGAATATCTTACACCAAAGGATAGCGAAAAGATAAAAGGTGGCCCAGTAACGATGTACAAAAAGCGTTACGATATGTTTGAGGATGTAAAAGAAGCAACCGTACATGTCAATGAAAAATTAAAAGCTAAACCTGTTCCTCCAGGAAAATATGATTTGGTTTTAGACCCTTCTCATCTATTTTTAACCATACATGAGTCTGTTGGGCATCCAACAGAATTAGACCGTGTTTTAGGATATGAAGCGAATTATGCCGGTACTAGTTTTTTAACGCTTGATAAGTGGGAGACCAAGAAGTTCAACTTTGGTAGCGATCAAGTAAATGTAATTGCCGATAAATTAGAGGTGGGTTCATTAGGGGCTGTTGGTTATGACGATGAAGGCGTAAAATGTGGTACATGGGATATCATTAAAAACGGAATTTTAGTCAATTATCAAACTATTCGAGATCAAGCGCATATTTTAGGACTAAAGGAATCTCAAGGCTGTTGCTATGCAGATAGTTGGGATAGTATTCAATTTCAAAGAATGCCAAATGTATCTTTAGCACCTGGAAATACTGATTTAACCGCTGCCGACATGGTGAAAGATGTAGAGAAAGGCATTTATATGTTTGGTCGTAACTCTTACTCTATAGATCAACAGCGTTACAATTTTCAATTTAGCGCACAATTAGCTTACGAAATAAAAGATGGTAAAATTGTAGGAATGTTTAAAGATGCCTCATACCAATCTAATACACAAGAATTTTGGAACTCTTGCGCTAAACTTTGCGGTAGAAACGATTATCGTTTAGGTGGAACCTTCTCCGATGGAAAAGGTCAGCCGAGTCAAGTAAGTGCGGTTTCACATGGTAGTGCAACTACACGTTTTAATGGCGTTAAAGTAATTAATACTGGAAGAAGTATAGGTTAACGATATTATTTCTCAGGTTGATATTATTGGTGTAGATACTAAAATAATTAATTGAAGATGTATTAAATTGATTAATGTTCAATAAAGTAGTTACTTAAATTACCAAAATGAAAAAAGTGCTAGTGATGTTTGTCTTCTATATTTTACTATCATCTTGTGAAAGGAAAATAGGTGGTCCTGTGCCAGATACCATGATAAATATCTCATATAGGGACCAAAAGGGTCTTGACCTTTTGAATTCTGCTAATGCAGCTCATATTAGTGCTGCGGATATTGACGTTTATTTGCTTACGCCGCAAAATGAAAGACGTAGGTTATTTAGAGGCAATTTAGACATGCCAGAAATGTTCAGAATTGATAAAGAAGCAAATGATAATTATATGCTAACCATTTTTTTTGAGCCAGATATTGATTGTATTAACAAGAATGAGATTGCAACCATGTATCTTACCTACAAAAATGGTACTGAAGATAAATTCATGGGCCAGTTTAATCGTACAAAATTTCCTAGAAGGTTAGAAAAATTATGGGTAAATGATAAGTTGGTCTGGACTATTAGCTCTTCCTCAAACCGAACGGTCACTATAATTAAATAAGATTAGTCAATTTATTTTTACTTCATTTAGCGATTTATAAATAGTGATACTTGTTTTAGAGACTGATTCTCAATATCTTCGTCCTACATTGTAATACCGTTAGATGAAAAAAATCTACCCTATACTTTTACTGTTTTTTATGTTGCTTTCCTTTAAACAAGAGGATCCAACATTATTAAATAGAAAGGGAAAGTTTGTACTACCTAAGGGCGTTACTTCACAAGACTATCTTCCAAATACGTTAATTGTTAAGTTTAAAAAAAGCGGAGATAAACAAGTTAGTAGTATTAGTAGTGAAGCGAAGAAGCAGTTAACTGTAGCTGGGGTTAATTTAAGCGGATTAACAAGATTATTTCCCACAGTAAATCCAACTGAAGCCATACAATCTTTAAAAAGCAATAATGCATCACCAGATTTAAGTGATATTTATATGGCTCGTTATGAAGGAAGTACAAACATTGTAACTGTTATTAATGCTTTACTAGAAGACCAACAAATTATATATGCTGAGCCAAGTTATATATACAAAACATCATTTGTACCAAACGATCCGGGTTATGTAAATCAATCGTATTTAACTAAAGTGATGGCCCCACAGGCTTGGGATATTTTAAAAAATGCAGCTAATGTAATTATTGGTATTGTTGATTCTGGCTCAGATTTGCAACACGAAGACTTAGCAGCTAATATTTTTATTAATACAGCTGATCCAGTAAATGGTATTGATGATGATGGCGACGGTTACATAGACAACTATTATGGATGGGATTTTGTAGGCAACTCTGCAGCCACCATGCTGCCAGATAATAACCCTGATGTTACAAGTGATTCTACAGATCATGGTGTGCATGTTAGTGGAATTGCAAGTGCAGTTTCTAATAATAATAGGGGTGTTGCAAGTATCGCTTACAATGCAAAATTAATGATTGTAAAAACAGGAGCAGACAATAATTCACGTGCTATTTATAAAGGTTATGAGGGAATAAAATATGCCGCCGATCACGGTGCTGCAATTATAAACTGTTCTTGGGGAGGAACCGGAGGCGGACAGTTTGGCCAAGAAATAATAGATTATGCAATTGCAAAAGGAAGTTTGGTTATTGCAGCTGCAGGTAATGATGCAACTGATGTTCCAGATTATCCAGCATCATATAAAGGGGTGCTTTCTGTTGCGTCTGTTACTTCAACCGATGTAAAATCAAGTTTTTCAAATTTTGGTAATCATATTACCATTTCAGCACCAGGTAGCAGTATTTACAACACGTTAAATGGAAATAAGTATGGTTATAAAAGCGGTACTTCTATGGCGGCACCTTTAGTGGCAAGCGCTGCAGCATTGGTTAAAGCTAAATATCCAAATTACAATGGTTTACAAATTGGTGAGGTATTACGGACCACCACTGATCCAATAGATTATTTAAACCCAAGTTTTGCGGGTAAAATGGGTAAAGGAAGATTAAATATCTTTAAAGCATTAACGCAAACGACTTCCTCAATTAGGTATCAAAAAATTGATGTAACAGATCAATCTAATGGAGTTCGTGCAGCTAATAG
>JAIELS010000110.1 GCA_019752795.1 Sphingobacteriaceae bacterium | reverse complement strand
GTATATCATAAAAAGCGATTCCAATATTATAAATCCAAAGCATTTGCGTCTATTTTCTTATCTTCGTGCAAGATAAATGAATAATTTTAAAACCTTCAATTAATATATGAAGATAGCTGTAATTGGAACAGGATATGTAGGTTTAGTAACCGGAACATGCTTAGCAGAAACGGGCAATAACGTAATCTGTGTTGATATAGATGAAGTGAAAGTTCAAAAAATGATCAATGGAGAGGTTCCAATTTACGAGCCTGGCTTAGATGTGCTTTTTCATCGTAATATTGCCCAAGGTCGTTTGTCTTTTACAACAGACTTGGCTTTGGCGGTTAAAGAAGCTCAAATCATTTTCATGGCATTGCCAACTCCTCCAGGTGGAGACGGTGCGGCAGATCTCTCGTATATTTTAGGTGCAGCAAAAGATATTTCTAAATTGGTTACATCCTACAAGGTTATTGTAAATAAATCTACTGTTCCTGTTGGTACAGCAGATAAAGTACAAGCGGTTTTTGCTGCAAATACCCAGATAGAAATTGATGTGGTTTCTAATCCAGAATTTTTGCGTGAAGGTGTAGCTGTTGAGGACTTTATGAAACCTGATCGTGTGGTTATTGGTACTAGAAGTGAGAAGGCACAAAAGCTAATGGCCGAATTATATGCGCCTTATGTTCGTCAAGGAAATCCTATTTTCTTTATGGATGAACGCTCTTCTGAACTAACAAAATATGCTGCAAATTCATTTCTAGCCACAAAAATTACATTTATGAACGAGATTGCAAATCTTTGTGAAATTGTTGGTGCAGATGTAGACGCAGTTCGAAAAGGAATTGGTTCTGATGATAGAATTGGTAAACGTTTCCTTTTTCCAGGTATTGGCTATGGTGGTAGCTGTTTCCCGAAAGATGTACAAGCATTAGCTATTGCCGCAGATCATCATAAATATGACTTTCAATTGCTAAAAGCTGTAATGAATGTTAATGAGAAGCAAAAAACAATTTTAGTAGATAAAGTGCTAAATTATTTTAAAGGCGATATCAAAGGAAAGCATTTTGCACTTTGGGGCTTAGCATTTAAACCAGAAACTGACGATATAAGAGAGGCACCTGCATTGTACATTATTGATGAATTAATTAAAAATGGAGCTACGGTTACTTGCTTTGATCCCGAAGCAATGGAGAATGTAAAGGCAATCTTGGGCGATAAGATTAAATATGCAGATAACCAATACACAGCGCTAGAAAATGCTGATGCTTTGTTAATCGCTACCGAATGGTCTGTGTTTCGCAACCCAGATTTTGAAAAAATGGAATCAATCTTAACTAAAAAAATAATTTTTGATGGTCGAAATCTATTTGATCTGCAGAAAATGATTGATTTAGGTTATTACTACAATAGTGTTGGAAGAAAATTAATAACAGAATAATGGAGCGTAAAAGGGTGTTAATTACCGGAGCAGCCGGTTTTCTTGGTTCACATTTGTGTGATAGATTTATCAAAGAAAATTTCCACGTAATAGCAATGGATAATTTAATAACGGGAGATTTAAAGAATATAGAACACCTGTTTAAATTAGAAAATTTCGAATTCTATCACCATGATGTTTCTAAGTTTGTCTATGTTCCTGGTCAATTAGATTATATTCTTCATTTTGCTTCTCCAGCAAGCCCTATAGATTATTTAAAAATACCAATTCAAACTTTAAAAGTAGGTTCTCTAGGCATACATAACTTATTAGGTTTAGCTAGAGCCAAAAATGCTAGATTATTAATCGCATCCACATCAGAAGTATATGGAGATCCAACAGTAAATCCGCAACCAGAAGAATATTGGGGAAATGTAAATCCTGTTGGCCCACGTGGTGTGTATGATGAAGCCAAACGTTTTCAAGAAGCGATGACTATGGCTTATCATACATTTCATGGATTAGAAACAAGAATTGTAAGAATTTTTAATACTTATGGTCCGCGAATGCGATTAAATGATGGAAGAGTTTTGCCAGCTTTTATTGGTCAGGCTTTAAGAGGTGAAGATTTAACACTTTTTGGAGATGGAAGTCAAACGCGTTCTTTCTGTTATGTAGATGATTTAATTGAAGGGATTTACCGTTTATTACATAGTGATTATGCACAACCAGTTAATATCGGAAATCCAGATGAGATTACAATGATGGATTTTGCGCAAGAAATCATCAAATTAACAGGTACCAATCAAAAAATTGTTTGCAAGGAATTGCCAACAGATGATCCTAAACAACGTAGGCCTGATATTACCAAAGCTAAAGAATTATTAAATTGGGAGCCAAAAGTAAATAGAGCAGATGGCTTGAAAATTACTTATGAATATTTTAAATCCTTACCAAAAGAAGCACTGCTTAACAATTTGCATAAAGATTTTAATACTTACAACAAATAATGGCAAAAATATTAGTTACTGGTGGTACTGGTTATATTGGTTCTCATACAGTTGTAGAACTTTTTGAAGCTGGTTATGAAGTTATAGCTGTAGATGATTTTTCTAACTCAGATCCTAAAATATTAGATCAGATTGAAAAAATTTCTGGTAAGAAGCCTGCGTTTCAAAAACTAGATTTATGTAATGAGGATGATGTAAAAGCATTTGCAATTCAACATCAAGATATTGCAGGTGTTATTCATTTTGCAGCATCGAAAGCTGTTGGCGAATCTGTTCAAAATCCTTTAAAATATTATCGTAACAATTTTTATAGTTTAATTAACGTTTTAACAGCATTTAACAGTAAAATAAAATTGGTATTTTCATCTTCTTGTACAGTATATGGACAACCAGATAGTCTTCCAGTAACAGAAAATGCTCCTATAAAAAAAGCCGAATCTCCTTATGGTAACACCAAGCAAATTGCAGAAGAAATTTTGCAAGAAATTTGTGCTGTTAATCCTGATTTAAAGGTGGTTGTATTGAGGTACTTTAATCCGGTGGGTGCACATAAATCTGCTTTAATTGGAGAATTGCCAATTGGTGTACCACAAAATTTAGTGCCTTTCATTACACAATCTGCTATAGGTAAACGTGGCCCAATTACAGTTTATGGTAACGACTACAATACACCAGACGGTTCTGCTGTTAGAGATTATATTCATGTTGTAGACTTGGCAAAAGCACATGTTGCAGCCATTAAAAGATTAGAGCGTAATACTAAAAATTACGAAGTCTTTAATGTTGGTACGGGTAAAGGTTCATCAGTTTTGGAAATTATAAATGCTTTTGAATTATCTACAGGACAGAAGCTAGATTATAAAATTGGTGAAAGAAGAGAGGGAGATATAGAGCAAACTTATGGTGATGTTAGTCTCTCAAATTCTGTTTTAGGTTGGAAAGCCGAACTAGATGTAAAAGAAATGATGAGCTCTGCCTGGAATTGGGAAAAATATTTACGAGATAACCCGTTTTAGATGAAGTTAAGTGAGCACAAAGAACTTAAATTAGAAATTTTAGCTTTAGCACCAAAAGAGAAAGATAAACTTTTGTTAAGGTTGGTAGCTAAAGATAAAGTGCTTACAGAACATTTGCATTTCTTGTTACTGGAGGATGAAAGTAACCTTAGAGACAGAGTAGAAGCAATTAAAGCTCAAATTTTACAAATAATGGAGAATTTAAGCTCAAATAAAAATTTAAATGCGAAAGAAGTTTTAACCAATTTGCGTAAATTGGCAAAACAAGTAAATCATAATTTTAGAGTTACAAAAGCTGCTTATGAGGATGTTGATTTAAGAATTTTCTTGTTTAATCAAACTCCAATTGATTTTAAAACGAGCGCTTTTTCATCATATAAAAACCATGAGCAAATGTTTGTAACATATTTTATTAAATCTACCTTAATTACTTTGCGTAAATTTTATAAATTGCATGAAGACCTGCAATTTGATTTACAAGTTGAAATGAATAAATTGTTGACTAAAATACATAAAGGACGTGCCAAAGAGATTGCTTATGATCTCGGTTTGCCTGAACAGATATAAATATGAAGAAGATTTTAATTACAGGTGGCGCAGGTTTTATTGGTTCACATGTTGTTCGTAGATTTGTAAATAATTATCCAGAATATGAGATAGTTAATTTAGATGCGCTTACTTATGCTGGTAACTTAGCTAATCTTAAAGATATAGAGGATAAAAGTAATTATAGGTTTGTTAAAGTCGATATTACTGATGTTTCAGCAATAAATAATCTTTTTAGTGCAGAAAATTTTGATGCGGTTATTCACTTAGCGGCAGAGTCTCACGTAGATCGATCAATTGCAGACCCTAGCGCATTTGTAATGACAAATGTGATTGGTACAGTTAATTTATTGAATGCAGCTAGAGAGTTTTGGAAAAATGATTACGAAAACAAACGTTTTTATCATGTGTCTACAGATGAAGTTTACGGAGCTTTGGGAGAACAAGGTATGTTTACAGAGGCTACAGCTTATGATCCGCATAGCCCTTATTCAGCATCAAAAGCGAGTTCAGATCATTTTGTAAGAGCCTATCATGATACTTATGGCTTAAATATTGTAATTTCAAATTGCTCTAATAATTATGGCTCACATCATTTTCCAGAGAAATTAATTCCTCTAGCTATAAATAATATTAAAAATAATAAACCAGTTCCAGTCTATGGTAAAGGGGAGAATGTAAGAGATTGGTTGTGGGTAGAAGATCACGCTAGAGCAATTGACCTTATCTTCCATAAAGCTAAAACAGGCGAAACCTTTAACATTGGTGGACACAACGAATGGAAAAACATAGCGCTTATTGAACTTTTATGTGCAATAATGGACGAAAAGTTGGGTAGAATGAAAGGAGATTCGGCAAAGTTAATTACATTTGTAAAAGATAGGGCTGGTCATGATTTACGTTATGCTATAGATTCAAGTAAACTTCAAAATGAATTGGAATGGGTTCCAAGTTTGCAATTTGAAGAAGGCTTAGCTAAAACTGTAGATTGGTATTTGAATAATGAAGAATGGTTAAACAATGTAACCTCAGGAAATTATCAAGCTTATTATGTCAATCAATATAAAGGGAGGTAAGTTTGTTCGGTTTATTTAATCGTAAAAAAGAACCAAATTATAATTTTTCTACTATTGGGACAGATATGCATTCGCATATTTTGCCTGGTATAGATGATGGCGCTAAAAATATTGGCGACTCACTTCTATTGGCCAAAAGGTTTAAAGAATTAGGCTATAAAAAACTAGTTGCCACTCCGCATGTGATGGCAGACTATTTCCGCAATACTCCTGAAATTATACACAAAGCTTTGGGGCAACTTAGAGAAGGATTATTGCAAAATAATATCGATTTGGATGTAGATGCTGCTGCAGAATACTATTTAGATGAGACTTTTGAGAACAAAATCGCAAAAAAAGAGGTTTTAACTTTTGGACCAAATTATTTGCTTTTTGAGTTGTCGTTCATTAATCCTCCTCACAATTTATATGAAGTAATTGCTAAAATGCAAGATGCAGGTTATCAGCCAGTTTTAGCGCACCCTGAAAGGTATCCATATTTTCAGAACTCTATAGAAAGCTATCAACAAATTCGTGAAACCGGCTGTTTCCTTCAATTAAATACGATTGCTTTAACAGGTTATTACGGTAAGGGCGCTAAACAAACTGCCGAAGAATTAATTGATAATTATTGTATTGATTTCTTAGGTAGTGATATGCATCATTTACGCCATGCTGATGCGTTAAAGGAAAGTCTATATTTAGATAGGGTTCAGCATATTTTAGCTCAGCCTCAGTTAAAAAATCTACTTTTGTAAGTAGTTGAATAAGTTTTTACAGATACTTTTATTCGTAACGTAAAGCTTCAACAGGATCTAATTTAGAGGCTTTTTTAGCTGGATAATAGCCAGATACAATTCCTACAATAACACAAAGGGCAAAGCCTCCTAAAATAAATAGCCAAGGGATTATAAACGATCCACCCATAGAAAAGGATATAATATTACCTATTCCAATTCCTAATAAAATACCTAAAGCACCTCCCATTAAACAAATTACAATAGCTTCAATTAAAAATTGCTTTCTAATAACTGCTGGATTTGCACCTATTGCCTTTCTTATCCCTATTTCTCTAGTTCTTTCCGTTACAGAAACAAGCATAATATTCATTAGACCGATTGATGCGCCTAAAAGTGTTATTACGCCAATTGCAACTCCTCCAATTACTACGTAAGCCAAATTTTCAAATAAGGTTTGGGCAACGGCATCACTTTTTGTAATCTCAAAATTGTTTGGTTCTCCGATTTTAACGCTTCTAATGTTTCGGAACTCTGAAGTCGCTTCGCCAATAATATTATCCATTATATCATTGTCGGGTACCATTACTGTAATAGTATAAGAGGGATTGTTATTTGAGTTAATTAGTTTCGCCTTAAATAATGGTACATAAACAGCTCTGTCACTATTCTGTCCCATGCTTGATCCTTTTGATGCGAGCACACCAATTATTCTTAACTTATTATTTCCAACAGTAATCACTTTATCTACAGCTGATTCATTTTTAAAGAGTGTAGAGGCAATTTCACTACCTATAATACAAACATTATTGCCGGCTAATGCTTCTGTAGCGTTAAAATTTCTACCTTCAGACAGTTCTAAGCCTTGCGATCCTAATCCATTTTCGTCTATTCCTTGCACGCTAATATTTGGGTTTGTTTTTTCAAGGGCATATTTAACTGTTGCCCCGCCACTAGCAAAAACACTTACAGATACTGTTGCTGGTGTATTTAAACGTTTTTTAAAATTTATGGCGTCCTCATAACGGATAGATTTAAAAGGCTTTGGCCTTTGGCCGGAACCTCCAATTCTTATTCCAGTACCTCTATTTCTAATATTAAAAGAGTTAGCACCCATACTCGAAAAAGCCTCGGTCATACTCCTTTTAATAGCATCTATAGTAGTTAAAATACCAACTAATGCAGATAATCCTATTGCAATAATTAATGCAGTAAGCATTGTGCGTAGTCGATTACTCTTAATAGATTGTAGTGCTAGTCTTACGTTTTCGGTATAGGTCATTAGATAGAAATAAATGCTATTTGAGGTAAAAATAAAAAGTCCCGCTGTTAAGACAACGAGACCTGTTAAAATGTTACAAACTAATATGCTTAAACAGAAAAACTTGTTCCGCAACCACATGAGCTAGCTGCATTCGGATTGCTAAATGTAAAACCTCTAGAGTTTAAACCATCTTGCCAGTCTACTTGCATACCTAATAAATACATTTGGTGTGCTTTGTTCATAAATATTTTTATGCCATCAATTATATATTCTTGATCGCCATCTTTCTTCTGGTCAAAACCTAAAATATAACTCATTCCAGAACAACCACCACCTTCAACTCCAACACGTAAGCCAAAATCTTCGGCAATTTCTTGCTGGTCTTTAAGTTTAAAAAGTTCTTTAACTGCGGTTTCAGTAAATGAAACAGGCGCAAAAGCAGTTTCTACAGTGTTACTCATGTTTTTAAATTTTTATCTGTTACAAATATAAATAATAATGCACATTTTTGCTTTTAACAGCTCGTTAATATTACCCTAAGAAAACAATACTTATGAATACAAAACAGATTTTGGTAGATTTATTAGTTTTGTCTTTTGGCATTTTTGCAGCATTAATGGCAGTATATTATGTTTTAAAGAATGAAATTGAAACCTTTTTCGATATAAAAAATCGCGAATTGAAAAAAGAAAGTAGAGCTCATTTATTGCCTTTGAGGTTGCAGGCTCATGAACGTTTGATTGTTTTTGTTGATCGATTAAATCCTGCAAATTTATTGGTTCGTTTGCATCAGCAAGGAATAGAACTTGCAACTCTACAAGCTGGTATTTTAAATGAGATAAAGTCAGAATATCAACACAATATTACACAACAATTATATGTAGATAGTGTAACGTGGAACGTTGTTAAGAAGCTAAAAGACGATACTGTTGCAATGATTAATCATGCAGTAAACGAATTGCCAGCTAATTCAAATGGGATTGAGTTAAGCAAAGCTGTATTGCAACACATGGCAACTATGAAAGAAAATCCTTACGATTTAACTATAGAGTTGATTAAAAAAGATATCCAAAAATTATTTTAAATAAGATTATAATTATCTTACTAACTATTAAAATGGCCGATAAAAAACACACTACAACATCAGGTATCGAAATTAAAGATATATATACTACTGCAAATCCATTAACAGAAACACCGGGAGAATTTCCTTTTACAAGAGGTATTCAGAAAGATATGTATCGTGGTCGTTTATGGACAATGAGACAGTATGCAGGTTTCTCAACTGCTGAGGAATCTAATAAACGTTATCACTATTTGTTAGCGCAAGGCACTATGGGTTTGTCGGTGGCCTTTGATTTACCTACTCAGATTGGCTACGACTCTGATCATGAAATGGCCGAAGGAGAAGTAGGTAAGGTTGGCGTTGCGATAGATTCTTTAAAAGACGTAGAAATTTTATTTGATGGAATTGAACTTAAGAAGATAACAACATCAATGACAATTAATGCAACTGCATCTATTTTACTAGCTATGTATATCGCCTTAGCTAAAAAACAAGGTGCGGATTTGAAAGAAATTTCTGGAACTATACAGAACGATATATTAAAAGAATATGCAGCAAGAGGAACATATATTTATCCTCCAAAACCTTCAATGCGTATCATAACAGATATTTTTGAATACTGTAGTAAAGAGGTGCCAAAATGGAATACAATCTCTATTTCGGGTTATCATATTCGCGAAGCAGGATCTACTGCTGTTCAGGAATTAGCATTTACATTGGCAAATGGTAAAGCCTATTTAAATGCAGCATTAGAAAAAGGCTTAGATATTAATGTTTTCGCAAAACGGTTATCGTTTTTCTTTAATTGCCATAATAATTTCTTTGAGGAGATTGCAAAATTTAGGGCAGCTAGAAGAATGTGGGCTCATCTTACCAAAGCTTTAGGCGCTACTGATCCTAAAGCACAAATGCTACGTTTCCATACACAAACTGGAGGCTCTACATTAACAGCGCAACAGCCGCTAAATAATGTAATTCGGGTAACTAATCAAGCAATGGCTGCGGTTTTAGGGGGTACGCAATCTCTACATACCAATGGATATGATGAAGCATTATCTCTGCCAACAGAAGCAGCAGCTAAAATCGCATTGCGTACACAGCAAGTTATCGCTTTTGAAAGTGGAGTAACCGATACCGTAGATCCTTTAGCGGGTTCGTATTTTGTAGAAACATTAACGGATGAAATTGAAACTGCTGCACAAGCGTATATTGATAAAATTGATGCAATGGGCGGTTCGGTTAATGCGATTGAAAATGGATATATACAACAAGAAATTGCAAATTCGGCTTATCAATATCAAAAAGAGGTGGAATCTGCTGAACGTGTGATTGTTGGAGTAAATAAGTTTACACAAGAAACAGAAGGCATAACAGATACCTTAACTATTGATGAGTCGATTAGGTATATTCAAACAGAAAAGCTAAATAACCTAAAAGCAAACCGAGATAATGCAGCAGTTAAAATAGCGTTGAAAAATTTAGGCGCTGCGGCTAAAACAGAAGCGAATTTGATGCCTTTTATTCTAACTGCTGTAGAAGAATATGCAACGCTTGGTGAAATAGCAGATTGTATGAGAAATGTGTTTGGGGAATATTAAATTCTTGTTAAAAAATAGTTATCAACAGAAAAAATTTAGGTCAATAGGTTTATGGTGCTGCATCTGAACTACTTACAAAATATTTGAAATTTTAGTTTTTTTTGTTGATAATTTTTTGAATATTCGATGTTCCAAAAGGGCAAGTCCGTAATGCCTTTATTAGAACTGAAAACCAACAAATTATAAAATAACAATGGAAAAAACTTGTACCGAAGTATGGCAAAACTGTCTCCAAATAATTAAGGATAACATTCCGGCCCAAAGTTTCAAAACTTGGTTCGAACCGATATCAGCACTTAAGTTAGAAGGAAAGGTTTTAACCATCCAGGTGCCTAGTTTATTTTTTTACGAATGGCTAGAAGAACACTATGTTGGTCTACTTCGTAAAACAGTAAAAAAGCAATTGGGAGATGAAGGAAGATTAGAGTATAACATCGTGGTTGATAAATCATCAAACAGCGGATCGCCTTATACTACAAACATGCCCTCTAACGGAAATGGGGCAGAAGCAAAAATGCAATCAATGCCAATTCCTGTATCAATAAATAAGGATATTAAAAATCCATTTATTATACCAGGTTTAAAGAAATTAAATGTTGATCCACAATTAAACCCGAATTATACTTTTGAGAATTACATTGAGGGAGATTGTAATCGTTTAGCTCGTTCTGCAGGCTATGCAGTTGCGGCAAAACCAGGAGGAACATCATTTAATCCTTTAATGATTTATGGCGGCGTAGGGTTAGGGAAAACTCACTTAGCACAAGCTATAGGGAATGAGATTAAACGTAACATGCCAGATAAATTGGTTATCTATGTTTCTTGTGAGAAATTTTGCCAACAGTTTGTAGATTCATTAAAGAACAATACGATTAATGACTTTGTTAATTTTTACCAAGCAATGGATGTGATCATTATGGATGATGTGCATAACTTCGCTGGTAAAGAGAAAACGCAAGATATTTTCTTCCATATATTTAATCATTTACACCAATCTGGTAAACAAGTAATTTTAACATCTGATAAAGCGCCTAAAGATTTAGCTGGTTTAGAAGAAAGATTGTTAAGCCGTTTCAAATGGGGATTATCTGCAGATTTGCAAGTTCCTGATTTGGAAGTACGTATTGCTATCCTTAGAAAGAAAATGTATGCAGATGGTATTGAGTTGCCAAGCGATGTAGTAGAATATGTTGCGCATAATATTGATAATAACGTTCGTGAGTTAGAAGGTGCGATGGTTTCTTTATTGGCACAATCAACACTGAACAAAAAAGATATCGATTTAGCTTTAGCTAAACAGATGTTAAAGAATTTCATCAAAAACACTTCGAAAGAAATTTCGATGGAATATATACAAAAGCTAGTTTGTGAGTATTTTGAAGTTCCTGTTGATATGGTGAAATCACAAACGCGTAAACGTGAAATTGTGCAGGCTCGTCAAATTTCTATGTATTTATCAAAAAGCCACACTAAATCTTCGTTAAAAACTATTGGTGCTTTCTTTGGCGGCCGTGATCACTCTACCGTAATCTATGCTTGTCAAACTGTAGAAGATTTAATAGAAACTGATAAAAAATTCAAAGCATACGTTAACGATATTCAGAAAAAACTGAAAATGAGTTAATTTTAGTAAATCGTCATTGCGAGTTTACGAAGCAATCTTAAGGCTAAAAACTTATTCAATAAAAAATGCCTCGAAATTTTCGAGGCATTTTTTATTGATTTAAGAATTCATTACAAATACATTAAACCATAATGTAAGCCAGCAACATGCAATGCTTGGTCAATTTTATTTTCTTTCAATAATTGCTTAACTTCTTCAACCGTATATTCTTCGACATTTAAAATCTCATGTTCATCTAAATGTTGCTCATGAGTTTTAGCCCCGCCTTTTAATAAATAAGTAAAGGTTTTGTTGGTAGATGTTGCTGGGTTAGGGTAAAGTGTAG
This sequence comes from Sphingobacteriaceae bacterium, assembly GCA_019752795.1. Classification (GTDB taxonomy): domain Bacteria; phylum Bacteroidota; class Bacteroidia; order Sphingobacteriales; family Sphingobacteriaceae; genus Pedobacter. Next base: position 772 of record JAIELS010000110.1, on the reverse strand, counting down.
CAATCAATTCACAACTTTCAAAACTATAACCCGTTTCTTCTTGCAGCTCTCTAACAATTGCTGTTTCTGGCTCTTCGCCATTATCTATAACGCCTCCTGGAATTTCTAAAGAGATAATATCAGCTGCAAATCGATATTGTCTTACTAAAATAATTTTATTCTCTTTTGTTAGTGCAACTGCATTTACCCAATCAGGATATTCCAATACATAATAATCATCTTTAATAAGACCATTTTGTAGTCTACAAGTGTCAACTCGTAAAGTTGCCCAACGCTCTTTAACTAAATAGGTAGATGCAAGTTTTTGCCATTTTAAAATTTCCATTGTCTTTTCTCTTTTATCCTTGCGCTTTAATTTTAAATGTACTGCTCAATGTATTTTTGTCTACCTAAATTAATTAAATGAATTGTTTGGTGCTTATCTGCTAAACATTGATAAACTAAATTTAATTTTTGAGCAAATAATTGAGATGTAATTGGATTTTGTTCAAAATCTAACTCGCTAAATAGAAAATCTCCTAAAGAATTTAATTGCTCAGCATTAAGGTTTGAATTTTCTAACCAAATAGAAAAAGGTGCGACATCGTTATTTAAAATTAAATCTCGTTGTAGTCCAAAACTATTTAATAAAGTCTCATTAAATAAATCTTCCGCTTCTTTTAGTCTCAATTCTTTTTTAAAGCCCATTATTCTAGCTAAAACTAATGCAAGCTTTTCTATCTCTGCTGTTAATAAATCTTTTCTGTACATTATAAGTTGTAATGCTTGTAGG
>JAIELS010000155.1 GCA_019752795.1 Sphingobacteriaceae bacterium | reverse complement strand
AACCTAGTTAAAACTAAATTAGGCTTATATATATAAATAAGAAATTCCTATTTTGCGTCTAAAATTTTAAAAACAGCTTTACAGCATATAAAAGCACCAATAAATAAGATTACCCACGATGCAATTGATAACATTGTTGAATCGAAGGCGAAGCGTAAAAATACGCCTATCATACTTACTACAACTCCCACTAAAATTAATTTATAAATAGAAGTTTGGTTTGCAGTTTGCATACTTTGGTCTCTTTGCTCTGTTGGTGTCATTGTTGAAATATTAAAATTGTACGCTACAAAAATAAGATTAATTACCTAAATAAAGCAACAAATTAATAACTTTTAAGCTTATCCAATCTTTGTTTTCCTTTCTCAGGTTCTTTTAGCTGTTCGCCTTTGTATAACAGCTTCTCCCAATCGCCATACATTGGATTTGGTAACACTATAAATTTTGTTCCAAAGAGATGTTGAGCCAGGTTAACTTGCGTTCTTGTGTCTTTTCCCTCACGATAAAATACATTAGAGAAATCGCTTAAATTATCACCACACAACAATAAAATATTATACTTTTCTAATATTTTTTGTCTACGAGGCTCTTTATCTGATGTTGTAGTTTTTAATAATAAATGGGTTTCATCTGCATTTGGAAAACCAAATTTTTGCAAATTTTTTAATGTCCCTATATGATCCGCTTCTTCTCTATTGGTTACATAAAATACTTCTACATTTTTACTAGCTGCAAATTTTAAAAAAGACAAGGCTCCTGGCACAGTATCAGCTAATGCTAAACCCGTCCATTCTGTCCAATCTTTTTGTACATAGCTTACACCTTTTCTAATTTCATGACCTTGAAAAGCAGAATTGTCTAAAATAGTTTCATCAGCATCTACAATAACACAATTTAGCTTACCACTGGCTTGTTCCCATAGGGCTTCTTTGAGAGATAGCTTAGCAAAATTGTATGCCTGGAAAGACAATGCGCTATATTCTCCACTGTATTGTTGCCATAATACGGCATTTGTGTAATCTCTTTCAGGCTTAGTTTGTGCGAAAGTTAGTAGCGGAATAACAGCAATCAACCAAAGTATAAATTGTTTTTTCATGATCAAAAAATTAAAAGTCTAAATTAAGCATTATACCAATAAAAAAGCCCTCCTCAGTTAAGACAAGGGCTTGAATATATTTTAATGTAGGCTTAACTCAGGACTATTAACTCCGAACTCAAGACTTAATTTTATCCATTTAATGCAGCAGCACCACTTACAATCTCAGTTAATTCAGTAGTAATTGCAGCCTGACGAGCTTGGTTATAAGCTAATTTTAATGCTTTAATCAAATCGCCAGCATTTTCTGTTGCTTTGTCCATAGATGTCATACGAGCACCATGTTCTGAAGCGTGAGAATCTAAAACTGCTTTGTACAATTGAATTTTAATCGATTTAGGAATTAATTGAGTTACAATCTCTTCTTGGTTCGGTTCTAAAATATAATCAATATTTGTAGTTTTAGCATCTGCAACAGATTCTGCTTTAGGTAAAGGCAATAATTGTTCTGTAGTTAAAATTTGTACAGCAGCATTTTTAAATCTGTTATATACCAATTCTACTTTATCAAACTCACCTTTAGCAAAACCAGCCATAATAGCATCGGTAATTTTACTTACGTTATCGAAATTTAAAGCCATGTAAACATCATTATTGTTACCAATAACATTGTAGTTACGCTTCTCGTAAAAATCTTGAGCTTTTTTACCAACAGCAACAATACTTACGTTTCCATTTTTTAGTTGATTACTATATTTTTCGGCAATTAAATTATTCGCAGTTTTAATAACGTTCATGTTAAATGCACCAGCCAAACCACGGTTTGATGATACCACCACCACTAATACCTTATTCGGTTCACGTTCCTGAATAAATGGAGATGATGAACCTTCTAAGCTTGCAGATAGATTACCTAAAATCTCTTTCAGTTTAGTAGCATACGGGCGTAACTGAACAATAGCATTGGTAGCACGTTTTAACTTAGCAGCCGAAACCATTTTCATAGCTTTGGTAATCTGCTGCGTAGATTGTACCGATGATATACGAATTCTTACTTCTTTTAAATTAGCCATTCTTTAATAAGTGTAAAGTAAAAAGTTAAAAGTGTAAAGTTTGAACTTTCTACTTTTAACTTTCAACTCTATTAGTATTTACTTGAAATCTCTTTTGCTACTTTTTCTAACACTTCAACTGCATCATCTAACTTACCTGCTTTTAAAGAGGCTAAAGTTTCTGGATGACGTTGTTCTAATGCTAATAAAAACTCAGCTTCAAATTCTTTTACTTTGTTTACAGGAACAGAACGCATTAAGTTTTTAGTACCTAAGTAAACAATCGCAACTTGTTTCTCTACTGTAAATGGAGAGAACTGAGCTTGTTTTAACATCTCTACGTTACGAGCACCTTTATCTAATACAGATTTAGTAGCAGCATCTAAGTCAGAACCGAACTTAGAGAAAGCCTCTAACTCACGGTATTGAGCTTGATCTAATTTTAAAGTACCTGCTACTTTTTTCATTGATTTAATTTGAGCATTACCACCCACACGTGATACCGAGATACCTACGTTAATAGCCGGACGAATACCAGAGTTAAACAAGTTAGACTCTAAGAAAATCTGACCATCAGTAATCGAAATTACGTTAGTTGGAATATATGCAGAAACGTCACCCGCTTGAGTTTCGATAATAGGCAAAGCAGTTAATGAACCACCACCTTTAACAATACCTTTTAATGATTCTGGTAAATCGTTCATTGCTTGTGCAATCTCATCGTTAGAGTTGATTTTTGCAGCACGCTCTAATAAACGACTGTGTAAATAGAATACATCACCTGGATAAGCCTCACGACCCGGTGGACGACGTAATAACAATGAAACCTCACGGTAAGCTACAGCCTGTTTAGACAAATCATCATAAACAATTAAAGCTGGGCGACCAGTATCACGGAAAAACTCACCAATTGCAGCACCTGCAAATGGAGCGTAAAACTGTAATGGAGCAGGTTCTGCAGCCGAAGCAGCAACAACAACAGTATAAGCCATTGCGCCGTTTTCTTCTAAAGTACGTACAACGTTTGCAACTGTACTTGCTTTCTGACCACAAGCTACATATATACAGAATACAGGATTACCTGCTTCATAAAATTCTTTTTGATTGATGATAGTATCGATACAAACAGCTGTTTTACCAATCTGACGATCACCAATAACCAACTCACGTTGACCACGGCCAATTGGAATCATTGCATCGATAGCTTTAATACCTGTTTGTAATGGCTCAGTAACTGGCTGACGATAAATTACACCTGGTGCTTTACGCTCCAAAGGCATTTCGTAAGTTTGTCCTAAGATTGGTCCTTTACCGTCGATAGGTTCGCCAAGCGTGTTTACCACACGACCTAACATACCTTCGCCAACTTTAATAGAGGCAATTTTTTTAGTACGTTTAATGGTATCACCTTCTTTAATCTCGTCTGATGGGCCTAATAAAACCACACCTACGTTATCTTCTTCAAGGTTCAAAACTATACCTTGCAACCCGTTAGCAAATTCTACTAACTCGCCACTTTGAACTTTAGTTAAACCGTAAACACGAGCAATACCATCACCCACTTGTAAAACGGTACCAACTTCTTCCAGTTCAGCTTCTGATTTAAAGCCTGACAATTGTTGTCTGATAATTGCCGAAACTTCGTCTGGTCTTACCTCTACCATAATTTCTATTTTGATTTCTTATTGAAAAATGTAAATCTTGTATTCTTTTATTTTTTTTATTTCAATTGCTTTAGGCTTATAGCTTAAGCAATACCTTGTGCAAATTCTTTTTTCAGTTTACCTAAACCACTGGAAATACTAGCATCAAATTGCTTATCACCAACTTTTAAAATAAAACCGCCAATTAATTTTTCGTCAACTTTTTCTTTAACTATTACTTGGTTAGCGCCTAGTTCTTTCTTAACTAAAGCAACAATTTCAGCTCTGCTAGCATCTGTTAATGCAATTGCAGAAGTTACTTCAGCAGTTACAATTCCTTTAATTTCGTTGTATTGAGCAATAAATTGTTTCGCAGTATCAAATAAAATCGATGAACGACCTTTATTAACTACTAGTTTTAAAAAGCTATTGGTTATTTGATGAACTTTGCTTCCAAAAACATCATTTAATATACCTGCTTTTTTATCTAAAGGCACAATTGGGTTTTTTAGAATTGCTTCTAATTCACTGTTGTCATCAACAACACTTTCAAAAAACACCATATCGTTTTTAATTTCCTCCAAAGCGTTTTGCTCTGTAGAAAGATCAATTAACGATTTTGCGTATCTAGCTCCTGCTTTACTTGACATATATTTTGAGTTGAAAGTCGAAAGTTGAAAGTTGAAAATCCGAAGACCAAAACTTTTTACTTTAAACTTTATACTTTAAACTTAATTTAATTCAACATCTTTTAACAAGCTTGCAACCAAATCTTGTTGTTTTGCTTTATCATCTAATTGGCTACGTAAAACACGTTCTGCAATATCCAAAGACAAAGTAGAAACTTGTCCTTTTAATTCAGCTAATGCTGCCTTTTTCTGATTCTCAATCTCGATACGAGCTTTTTCAATCAATTTAGCACCTTCTGTTTGTGCCGAAGTTTTAGCTTCGTTAACGATACTATCTTTAAGAACCTTAGCTTCTTTTAAGATCTCATCACGTTCTGCACGAGCTTGTTTCATTAACTCTTCATTTTGAGAAGTTAAACGAGCCATTTCTTGTTTAGCTAATTCTGCTTTGTTTAAAGCATCATCAATAGATTGCTCACGTTCTTTAATAGCTGCCAATACTGGTTTCCAAGCAAATTTGCTTAAAAGAAACATTAACAATAAAAATGCAATTGTTTGAAATACAACTAAACCAACTTCAGGTATTAATAAATCCATTTCTGTATGTATTATATATTTTTTCTAGTTTCAAATAATAACCATTCTGCGAAACAATCTTTCACAGAATGGTTTTGAGTTATTACATTAAAGCAACAACAACTGCGAATAACGCAACAGCCTCAACGAAGGCAGCAGCGATTAACATCGCAGTTTGAATTTTTGAGGCAGCTTCTGGCTGACGAGCAATACCGTCCATCGCAGAACCACCAATACGTCCGATACCTAGACCAGCGCCAATCGCAGCTAATCCTGCACCTACTGCAGCAATACTTCCTGTAATCATGATTTTATATATTAATTGTTAAAAATTAAGCTTATTAATGGTGTTCTTCTACCGCCATGCCAATAAACAAAGCAGATAAAATGGTAAATATAAATGCTTGAATAAACGCAACCATTAACTCAATACCACCAATAAAGATGGCGAATGGAATAGATGCCGCAGATACCCAAATACTATTGAATACAAAAATTAAACAAATTAATGAAAGCACTAAAATGTGACCTGCAGTAATGTTTGCGAACAAACGAATCATTAATGCAATTGGTTTAGTGAAAATACCGATTAACTCTAAAGGCATTAAAAATATTTTCATTGGCACAGGTACTCCTGGCATCCAGAAAATATGTTTCCAGTAATGTTTGTTTCCGTTAAATACTGTGATTAAGAAAGTGATTACTGCCAAAACCATAGTTACAGCAATATTACCCGTTAAGTTTGCACCACCTGGTAAAAATGGAACTAAACCTAGCATATTGTTAAACCAGATGAAGAAAAACACAGTTAACAGATAAGGCATAAAACGCTCATACTTATGTCCTAAGTTTGGTTTAGCAATATCATCACGTACAAATAAAATAATTGGTTCCATCCACGACTGTAAACCTTTTGGAGATTTGCCATGACGTTTTTTGTATCCATTAGCCACACTAATAAACACAACTAACAACAACACTACCGAAAGTAATAAAGTACAAGCGTTTTTAGTTAATGAAAAATCTAATGGACGAGCATTTTTTGGATGATGTTTTTCATCTAACTCAACATACTGACCATGTTCATTCGCAACAGCAGATGCTAAATAGATTTTCTCATGCATTTTAACAAAACGTTGTCCGCCTTTTTCAACTACAACTTTCGCATCATTATCATGATGAAAATCACTGTCATTAAAAGTTACAACCGAACCATTAGCAAACAAGATAATTGGTAAACCAATATAAGTTTCGCCAATTACATGCCAACTATGCGAATCTGCAATGTGATGCAAAGCAAATTTTCCAATCTCAAACTTCTTCTTTTCGGTGGTTTCTCCGTGTGTTTCTGTTGTTGCATGAGCAGTATCAACTTGTGCATTTACACCAAGTGAAACCATCAAAAACGCCGAAAAAAGCGTAAAAACAACAATTAACCTCTTAAACTTAAACTCAAAAACGTGGCTACAATCCATTTACTCGCAGATTTTTACTATTTATTTTGGTGGCGCAAGTTACGCAACAAACCGTATATTTCAAAGAAGGTGAACAATAAATATAAAGAAAAAAAATTAAAGATAAAAACTAAGTCTTTTCCTTTATGATTTAGACTATAAATCAGTACGAATACCATAGAAAAAATCATCTTCACTGCAATGGATCCCATGATAGCTAAAATACCCGTTTCTGGATTTCGTTTAATGCCAATAAAAGCCAAAATATAGGCTATAAACGTAAGGACACTTAAAAAGCCAAAAATTAACCAAAATTTAGTGGCTAATAAATTTACATCAGGGAAAATATAGGGTAGTGCCGTTGCAATGCCAGCAAGAATTGCTGTATATAGCAGATAATAGCCAATAAAACGTGGTAAACTCAAATCTTTAATTGTTTAATATCTACAAAGGTAAATAAACGAGGCTATTAATTAGAATTTTAAATAAGCTGAATGCTTAAATCGTATAAAAAATTATTTATCTTTATTTAAAGAGCGCACAACCTGCACTAAAGAAACTATAACACCAATTAAACCAAAAATTGCCGTAAAAATCTGTTGTTTACTTCCTCTATTTTCATCAATCTTATAGCCAATAAATGCCATTAAACCAATTGTAGCCAACATTTGAAAAGCAACACCAGTATATTTAGCAAAATTACTAGCTTCCTTTATCTGGTTATTTTTTTCAGGTTCTGTCATAAAATGATATTAAAACAAAATTAAACTTTAAATATTAAGAATTTACGGCTGAATAAAATATTTTTGCATAGATTATGTTATATTGTATAATTAAAGACAAATATAGATTCTTGAATACCATCGCAAAACTTCTCTTAAAACTTAGCGTAATTTGCTTGTGTATAACTATAATCTATGGCTGCTCTTCTCAAAAAGATACTGCGGCTAATAGAGGTCTACAAAATTTATCGGCTAGATACAACTATATCTATAATTCAAATATTTTATTAAATACCTATCAGGAAGAGCTTTCCCAGACGCATAGGGATAATTATGATAATTTTTTAGCGATTTACATCGCCCCAGCTACAATAGATTACTTAAACTCGGGCTCAAAAATAAAAGAGCTTGATGATATCACCACCAAAGCACAAGCAATTATTGCAGAAAAAAATCTAAGTAATTACATTGACGAAGCTTACATTTTACTTGGCAAAACTAGTTTTTATAGAGGAGACTATTTTAACGCAGCAGCTTATTTTGACTATACTGCCAAAACTTACAAAAACAAAAAAAGCATCTACTTAAATGCTTTAAACTGGAAAGCTAGAAGTTTAATGCAATTAAATGATTTTTCAGCTGCTACAAAAATTCTTGAAACGGTGAAAACCTACCTAGACTCAGTGAAAAGTAATAAAGCAGAGCCACTAATTACTTTGGCTCAAATGAGTATATATAAATATGAATACAAAGAAGCCATACCTTATTTAGAAAGTGCGATAAAAGAAACTAGCCAAATGCAAAGCAGAACTAGGTGGCCTTATATTTTAGCGCAACTTTATGAGGATGAAAAAGAATATAATCTAAGTTTACGTAATTACACTAAAGTTGAAAATAGCAATGCTCATTTCGAAATGTATTTCAATGCGAAATTAAGTAAAATTAGAATTAATGATGCTTTAAATAAAGCAACAACCAATCGTAAAAAAGAATTACTTAAATTATTAAAAGACGATAAAAACTTAGATTATACAGATCAGATTTATTACGAGGTAGCAGAAGACCATTATGCGGATAATGATTTTGAGAAAGCAATGAGCTATTATCAACTTTCTGCACAAAAGAGTACGATCAACCAATATCAAAAAGGGTTATCATATCTAAAAATTGCAGAGCTTAATTTTAGAGATTTAAAAGATTATGTAAACGCTAAACTCTATTACGATAGCGCAATTACTACTTTGCCAAAAAACTATCCTAATTACGAATCCATTATTAAGAAAGGGCAAAATTTAGGTTATTTAACAGAGCGCTATCAGACTATCTCTAAACAAGATACTTTACAAGCAATTGCAAAATTGAACGAACAAGATCGTGCAAAGAAGTTAGAATTAATGTTTGAGCCAAAAAAGCAAATTACTACTATAAATTCAAATGGAAAGCTTATCAATAATGAGAAAGACACTAAAATAACCAAACAAAACAATAGCACATTTTATTTTAGCAATTTTAATGCAATTAGTACAGGATTTTCGGATTTTAAGAAAAAATGGGGCAATAGATTGTTAGAAGATAACTGGAGACAAAGTGTTAAATCATCAGGTCAAATCAATCAGCAAAACCAAATAAATGCGCTTGGAAATAATACTGAGAAAGCTGATAGTAGCCAGAATTTAGTTTATAATAAGGCTGAAGAAATAAAAAAATATCAGGCTTTACTTCCATTAACGCCAGAACAATTAACAAAATCTAACCAGCAAATAATTGATTCTTATTTTGAAATTGCAGCATTCTACCAACAAGTAATAAACGATCAACAAGAAGCAATTAAAGTTTACGAGTTGTTGTTAGAACGCTATCCACAAAATAATCACTTAGAAACAATTTATTATAGTTTATATTTAAGCTATAAAGAAGCAGATCAAGAAAAAGCCAATTTTTATAAAAATATTGTTTTAACTAAATATCCAAATTCGGTATTTGCCAAAACCATCCTTGACCCTAATTTCTCGTTTAAACAGAATGCATTAGAACTAGAACTTAATAAACTTTACAACAATATTTTCACCACTTATTTAGAGAAAGATTTTGAAAAAGTAATTAGCAATGTAAATGAGGTTAATCAGCGTTTCCCGGACAATAATATACAAGCACAATATGATTATTTGAAAGCAATTGCAATTGGTAGAACGCAAAACGTTGACAATTTATTAACCGCATTTAATCAGATTACAACTAAATATCCAGAAGATCAATTGATTAATCCTTTGGTAAAAAACCACGTTAATTACATCAATAACAATTTAAAAACCTTTAAAGCGAGAAAAATTGCACTGATAGACTTTGACCCATTAGAAACACCATTTATTAGTAAACAAGTTGTGAATTCAACTGTTAAACAAGCACCTTCAACTACAGTTGCACCAATAATAGAGAACAAAACTGCCGATGCCTCAAAAAAGAACATTATAGTTGCAGAAACTGGAGCTAAAAATGAGCCAACTAAATTAGTTAAAGATAATTTATTCAGCACAGCAGAATCTAAAACATATTATTACGTTATATCAGTTTCAGATGTAAGTTTAAGTGTAAGTTCGTCTAGATTTGGAATAGGACAATTTAATAGAGGTAATTATACAGGAGATAATCTTAAACATCAGCTAACCGAGTTAGATGAAGATCAACTTATTTATGTAGGCGATTTTGATAATCTTGAAAAAGTAAAAGCATATGATGAAGTGATCACTTCTCAACTGCCTAAAATCATGAAAGTTCCTGCAACTTCCTACATTAGTTTTTATATAACTAAAGAAAACTACAGTAAATTAAAAGACAAAGAAACAATAAACAAGTATCTTGAGTTTTTCAAGAGCAATTATTAATATAAAATGAATAAATCATCCTTATTACAAGAAGATATTAAAAAATACAACCGTACATTATGGAAAATGCTTATTGGCGGAATGGTATTTTTTGCACTTTTTATTATTTCAATTGGCTTTGGCTTGTTTGGAGATATCCCTTCATTTAGGGCTATAGAACATCCAAAAAGTAATGAAGCTACCGAAATCATGTCGGAAGATGGCAAAGTTCTAGGGACTTATTTTGTAAAAAACCGCTCTAATGTAAACTATAATCAAATTTCTCCAAATGTGGTTAATGCGTTAATAGCCACAGAAGACATTCGTTTCAAATCACATTCTGGCATAGATTTTAAAAGAACCTTTACCATTTTTGCTTATGCAATGATGGGTAAAAAACAAGGTGGAAGTACAATTACACAGCAGCTGGCCCTTAATTTATTCTCTGAAGAAGGCAGACAAAAAAACTATTTTAAAAGAATAATTCAAAAATTTCAAGAATGGGTAATTGCAGTAAAACTAGAACGCAATTATACCAAAGAAGAAATCATCACGATGTATTTAAATACTGTTGATTTCGGTAACCAGGCTTATGGCATTAAATCTGCCGCAAGAGTTTATTTTAATACTACACCAGATCAACTTACTGTTCCACAAGCTGCAGTTTTAGTTGGTATTCAAAGAGGAATTACCCGTTACTCTCCTACCAAAAATCCAGAGCGTGCTTTAACAAGAAGAAATACAGTAATGGCTTTAATGGTTAAAGCTAATTTATTACCGGAAGAAGAATTTGATTCTTTTAAGGAAAAACCATTGAATTTAAGCTTTACTCCCGCTACTTCTAACGACGGAATTGCCCCATATTTTAGGGCTGTTGTAAAAAGTGAAGTAAAGAGAATATTGGAAGAACGATCGATTACTAAAAATGGAATACCGTATGATTTAGATAGAGATGGTTTAAAAATTACAACAACCATTAATTACGACATGCAAGTTTACGCTGAAGAAGCGCAAAGAGAATACATGAAAATTCTACAAAAACAATTTACCAATAGTTGGAAAGGTAGAAATCCATTTAAAGGTATGGAGTTGCAAATTGAACAAGGTGTTAAAAGATCTGATCGTTATAAATCTTTAAAATTAGATGGTAAAACCGACGAAGAGATTAATCAAGATTTTAACACGCCTAGTAAATTAACAATATTTACATGGAAAGGCAATATAGATACTTTAATGAAGCCTATCGACTCTGTTAAGTATTACAAATTATTATTGCGTAACGCCATGATGGCAATGGATCCTAAAACTGGCTATATCAAAGCATGGGTTGGTGGAATTAATTTTGAACATTTTAAATACGACCAAGTTAAAATGGGCACACGCCAAGTTGGTTCAACAGCTAAGCCATTTACTTATGCTGTAGCTATAGAAAACGGCATTTCACCTTGTTTAACCGTACCGAACGTACCTGTAACCATTTCAAATCCGGGTAGCCCCGACTGGACTCCTCGTTCTTCTGGCACAATACCTGGTAATATCACTTTACAAAAAGCATTAGCTTACTCCCAAAACTATATTGCAGCTTACTTAATGAATATTGTTGGCGCAACTGCAGTTGCTAACGAAGCTAAAAAAATGGGTATTACATCAGATGTACCTGCTGTACCCTCTATTGCTTTAGGCTCATTTGATGCATCTGTATTTGATATGGTTGGCGCCTACAGCGTTTTTGCGAACAAAGGTACTTGGACACAACCTACTTATATTTTAAAAATTGAAGATAAAAATGGTGTTGTACTTTATGATAGTAAACCTACTATAAAAGTAGTAATGAACGAGGAAGTAGCTTATGTGATGACCAGAATGCTAAGAGGTGTAATTAGTGGAGGAACTGGCTGGAGGTTATCTGGAAAATATGGCATAAATACTCCAATTGGAGGTAAAACTGGTACAACTCAAAACAACTCTGATGGTTGGTTTATGGGCATCAGTCCTGATATAGTTGCGGGTGTTTGGACAGGATGTGAAGATAGAGCATTCCATTTTACAAGTACCAGAGATGGTGAAGGAGCAAACTCTGCTTTACCTATTTTCGCTGGCTTTATGAAGCGTGTGTATGCAAATCCCAATTTAAAAGTTAGCAAAGCTGATTTTGAAATGCCAAAAAGTGGTGTGTCTATTGTTTACGACTGCAACGCGTATGAACAGACCGAGCAAACCCCAACAGAACTTGATAAGAAATTAGGTTTTTAATCTACATTCATCCCTAATTAAAAATGAGTGCTTTCGATTATAAAAAGGAATTAGCCGATATTCCGCATAAACCTGGCGTTTACCAATATTATGATGTAGATGATAAGCTAATTTATATTGGCAAAGCTAAAGATTTACGCAATAGGGTTGGTTCTTATTTTAATCAAGAAAACAATCAATTTAATGGTAAAACAAGAGTTTTAGTCTCTAAAATAAGAAG
>JAIELS010000202.1 GCA_019752795.1 Sphingobacteriaceae bacterium | reverse complement strand
AAAACTGAGATTGGAAGCCACCTCTAAAAAAACAAGTGTACGCAATGATAACATATTGTATAATTTTAATATAGTAAAGGTAACTCTTCTAATGGCGCTATTTCAAAAGCACCTATCTTTTTTAACGATGTCATATCACATAATTGTATAACCATCATTGTATAACCATCATCGGGATAAAGCGAATACTTTTGGGGTTTAAACAACAATTTTATGAATTCCATTTTTAAAGATTTAAAATGCCCAGACTGTGGTGAACGTTATGCTGCAAATATTATTCAAACTGTATGTGTAAATCAAAGCTGCTTATCTTCTTTATTTGCAACATATGATAAAGTGTCGAAAACATCGAATGAGTTGTTAGACGAAGATAATTACTCGATGTGGCGTTATTCGGCATTTCTTCCGGTTTTAAATCCAAAAAACATAATTTCTATGGGCGAGGGTTTTACGCCCATTATTCCACTTAAAAATTTAAAATATAAGGATAATGAAAATAACGTTTTTTGGAAAGACGAATCTGGCAACCCAACGGGATCTTTTAAAGCTAGAGGTATAAGTGCAGCGCTATCAAAAGCAAAAGAGTTGGGTATAACTGAAGTTTCTATTCCAACTGCTGGTAATGCAGGCGGTGCGCTCGCAGCCTATAGCGCTCGAGGAAATATGCAAGCCCACGTTTTTATGCCAAAAGATACGCCTAAGGTATTTAAAGATGAATGCCGTTTATATGGGGCTAAACTTACGGAGATTGATGGTAATATTTCTGACTGTGGAAAGATTGCCCAAGCCTTATCTATAGCAAATAATTGGTTTCAAATTTCTACCCTTAAAGAACCGTACAGATTAGAAGGAAAAAAAACAATGGGTTACGAAATTGCAGAGCAATTCGATTGGGAATTACCTGATGTTATTTTATACCCAACGGGGGGAGGTACGGGATTAATTGGAATTTGGAAAGCATTTAATGAAATGGAAGAGATGGGCTGGTTAGACAGCCGCAGACCTAGAATGGTTGCAGTTCAATCAAATAGTTGCAATGGCATTACTACTGCGTTTTTAACTAATCAAGAAGATTCAGCAGCAATTGATAATGGCTTTACCATTGCCAATGGTTTACGAGTTCCTAAACCTTACGCTTCAAAAATTATTTTAAATGTGCTTAGATCAAGTGCGGGAACTGCAATTAGCATAAATGATGTAAAAATTGAGGCTGCATTGAAAGAAATTGCTAAGAAAGAAGGAATGCTCATTGCACCAGAAGGCGCTGCATTATGGGAAGCTTACAAACAATTGGTAGATTCTAATTGGATTATGCAAAATGAAAAAGTTTTATTGTTAAATACTGGGACTGGATATAAGTATTTAGAGAATTTGAAAGTGTAATAAACTTAAAATTATAATCACTTAATGCTAATTCTTTTGCTAAACTCTCAAGCCAAGTAATTGATTGAACTAGTTAAATATAAATTGAAATTAGCTTTTGTGATTTTTTCGGTGTATAATGTCTTTAATAAAAAAAACTAATCATTTTTAACTCTGTTAATAAGTCTAAGTATGATATTATTGTTTAAAAAAATTGAATTAAATGAAGTTTTAATGATTAAATTAGGATGAGTTTAAAAACAAAAACTGATGTTTAGACACCATGGTAAAACCAGAACTTTAAGCCATAATAAAAAAATCGCTTCTTTACTTTCATTTGTTGCTGGGCTAGTAAATGTTGCAGGTTTTCTATCAGTACAGCGATTAACCACTAATGTAACCGGCCATTTTGCCTTTTTTGTTGATGAAGTATTTAAACTTCATTTTGCAAATAGTCTTACCTATTTTTTATACATTCTATTTTTCTTTTTGGGTTCTTTTGTATCTAATTTATTAGTAGAAATCATATCAAGAAAGAATGAACGTTATATTTATATTATTCCAACCATAATTGAAACTGCAATTTTAATTTTTGTTGCAATTTTTGGTCAATCATTAATATTAAATAACCCCAACCTAATAGCTTTTACTTTATTATTTGCAATGGGCTTACAGAACTCACTGGTAACCCGAATTTCTGATGCTATAGTAAGAACAACACATTTAACTGGGCTATTTACTGATTTAGGCATAGAACTATCTCAATTGTTTTTTTATAAAATAAAGGAGCAAAAGGACAAATTAATATCAACCATTAAACTCCGATTAAGGATAATTGCTTTTTTCTTTATTGGCGGTATTATTGGTGGTGTTTTTTATCCATATTTGGAGCTTTATATTTTACTTTTGCCAGCTTTAGCTTTAATCGTTGGCTTATACTATGATTATGTAAAGTTTAAATTATTAAGTTGGAAACGAAAACATGTTAACAATGAAACTCTATATTAAAAATATGGTTTGTAACCGTTGCATAATGGTTTTACAAAACGAATTGGATAAATTTGGATATCAAGTAACTCATATTTCGTTGGGAGAAGTTTTGTTAAAAAATAACATTTCATCTGAGCAGAAAGAGATATTTAATACGCATTTAAAAACATTAGGATTTGAAATCATAGATGATAAAAAAAGTCAGCACATTGCGCAAATAAAAGCTGCCATTATCGAAGTTGTACATCAACAAAATACTGATTTGAAAATTAATTTTTCATCTTATTTAAGTGCTAAATTGGAGCATGATTATACCTATTTATCAAATTTATTTTCTGAAGTAGAGGGAAGTACAATTGAAAAATATTTTATTGCGCAAAAAATAGAAAAGGTAAAAGAGTTATTGGTTTATAATGAATTATCATTAAGCGAAATAGCAAATCAATTAAATTATTCAAGCGTAGCTTATTTGAGTAATCAATTTAAAAAGATTACCGGACTAACGCCAACATATTTTAAAAATATTAAGGTTGCAAAACGTAAACCACTAGACGAGGTGTGAATATTACAACTAATACTGTTAATAGCGTAAAGTAAATACACTATTTCTTCAGACCTTTATTCTGCAAATAATGCAAAAAGGTATGTCAGCAAATAATAATAACCCCATTGAAATTTTTTTACCAATTGAAGGGTTAGAAAGCGAGCATTGTGTGCTCATTGTAAGTAAAGCTTTAGACAAAATAAAAGGATTAATCTCTTATCAAATAGAACTAAATAATCGACGTGTTTTTATTCAAATTAAAGATGCCAAAATTATTAATGAGATAGTTCAAATTATTAAGGAAATTGGATACGAAGTAACCACTATAAAAAGAACATTTCCTGTTTTAGAAATGACTTGCGCATCTTGCGCTATAAGTGTCGAAAGTTTATTGAATGCAGAAATTGGTGTATTATCTGCAGCAGTTAATTTTGCAAATGCAACCGTAATGGTAACTTATATTCCCACAGTTGTGGAGCCACAAGATTTAAAAAAAACAGTACAAGAAGGTGGCTATGATTTGATGATAGCAGATCAAAAAGACGAAACAAACACAATTGAAAATATACATCGTGAGAAGTTTAACAAACTCAAAAGAAAAACATATTGGGCAATAGTGTTCTCTGTGCCTTTGGTAGTTATTGGCATGTTTATGATGGATATGCCATATGCCAATCAACTGATGTGGTTACTGAGTACTCCGGTAGTTTTTGTATTAGGCAACAATTTCTTTATCAATGCCTGGAAACAAGCCAAGCATCAAACAGCAAATATGGATACACTAGTCGCTTTAAGCACTGGGGTAGCTTATGTTTTTAGTGTTTTCAATACCTTATTTCCAGTATATTGGCACAGTAGAGGCTTACATCCACATGTATATTTTGAAGCTGCTGCAGTTGTAATTACTTTTATATTGTTAGGTAAGTTACTGGAGGAAAAGGCAAAATCAAATACCTCAACAGCAATTAAAAAGTTAATGGGCTTACAACCTAAATCTGTTACCATAGTTGACAAAGAAGGGAATCAAAAGGAAATTTCTATTGAAGAAGTTCAAATTGGTGATGTAATTTTGGTTAAGCCAGGAGAAAAAATTGCCGTAGATGGGACACTGCTCAGTGGCAGCTCTTATGTTGATGAAAGCATGTTAACTGGAGAGCCAGTTGCTGTATTGAAAACAGCTAACGAAAAAGTATTTTCCGGTACAATTAACCAAAAAGGTAGCTTCCAATTTAGTGCTGAGAAAATAGGTAGTGATACTATGCTTGCGCAGATTATTAAAACAGTACAAGATGCTCAAGGTAGTAAAGCACCTGTTCAAAAATTGGTAGATCACATTGCTGCAGTTTTTGTGCCTGTAGTCATGGTTATTGCTATAATCGCTTTTATTACCTGGAATATATTTGGCGGTGAAAATGGTTTTACACAAGGTTTACTAGCGTTGGTAACTGTGTTAGTTATTGCTTGTCCTTGTGCTTTGGGTTTAGCAACGCCAACAGCTATTATGGTAGGAGTTGGCAAAGGGGCGGAAAATGGAATTTTGATTAAAGACGCAGAAAGTTTAGAACTGGCAAAAAAGATTAATACCATTATTTTAGATAAAACAGGTACGATAACCGAGGGTAAGCCTATTGTAGCTGATCAATTTTGGTTAACAGATGAAGAGAAATTAAAACAAATTTTATTAAGTATCGAAAAACAGTCTGAACACCCATTGGCAGAGGCAGTTGTGAATAATTTTTCTACTCTTGAGAAAATAAATATTTCAAATTTTGAAAGTATTACTGGTAAAGGCGCAAAAGCTGAATATGAAAATGAAACATATTTTACGGGTAATCAAAAATTATTAATCGATAATCAAATTAAAATTGATGAAAATTTACTTGCAAAAGCAAAGGAGTGGAGGGAGGTAGCAAATACTGTTATTTGGTTTGCCGATAGTAAAAATGCGCTCGCAATATTGGCAATTGCTGATAAAATTAAATCTAGCTCTAAAAATGCGATTGCCGAATTGCAAAGTAACGGAATTGATGTGTTTATGCTAACTGGAGATAATGAAATGACAGCTAAAGCAGTAGCCGAAAGTGTTGGAATTCATCATTATAGAGCAGAGGTATTGCCATCGCAAAAGGCAGATTTTGTTAAACAATTACAAGGTGAAGGAAAAGTTGTAGCTATGGTTGGTGATGGTATTAATGACAGTACAGCTTTGGCTCAAGCCGATGTAAGCATTGCAATGGGTAAGGGGAGCGATATTGCTATGGATGTTGCAAAAATGACTATCATTTCATCAGATTTACAAAAAATACCCGAAGCCATTAGGTTATCTAAGCTAACAGTGTCTACGATTAAACAAAATCTTTTTTGGGCATTTATTTACAATTTAATTGGTATTCCAATCGCAGCAGGTGTGCTTTACCCATTTAATGGATTTTTACTTAATCCCATGATTGCTGGTGCTGCAATGGCATTAAGTAGTGTAAGTGTAATAAGCAATAGCTTGCGCTTAAAGTGGAGGAAATAAGAAATTGAGTTTAATTATAAAAAAATAAAAAAATGAGCGGTCAAAATTTAAAATTTAAAACAAATATCAAATGTGGTGGTTGTATTGCAACAGTAAGTCCTTTCTTAAATGAAACAGCTGGCGTAAAACTTTGGGAAGTAGATACGGTTAATAAAGATAAAATACTCACCGTTGAAGGTGAAGGAATTTCTGCTGATATAGTAATAGAAAAAGTTCAGAAAGCTGGATTTAAAGCTGAATTAATCAGTTGATCATTTCATTAAAAAAATAATTAAAAACCACTTTTTGTAGCTATTTAGCACTTAATGGTTTATTTATTTTAACTTTAAGTATTTGTCATTTTCTGAAAAATCTAATTGTAAAATATATAGATGAATGTTCATTAGCATCTCCAAATTTTAATTTTCACCTTAACTAGCTCATAAAATGGATCAAGATAATTTAAAAGAGAGTTTCGGGACATTATCTGAAACTATAAATGGCTTAATGAAGTTAGGTTATATTCACGATTTTAATATTAGTGAAGAATGTTTGGTTTGCCATCAAACTAATGTTACGTTATCACCAAACGATTTTCAAATTGATAAGGTATATCGTTTTGAAGGTGAATCTAATCCTGAAGATCAATCTATACTTTATGCAATTTCTTCAGCAAAGTTTGATATAAAAGGTGTTCTAGTAAATGGTTATGGTATTTCATCAGATGATACAACATCCAAGTTGATAGAAAAACTAGAAACTCATCATGTTGTAAATACTGCCACGGAAAATAAATCAAATGAAGCAACTGCTTTGCGTCCAGAAGGAAATAGAGTTTTAAATGCAGAATTGGTAGAAATGAATTTGAATCAATTTATTGAGCAGTTAAAAAATGAAATAACTTGGAAGGAAAGCGATAGAAACTCTCTTACAATTTTCAAATCATCAACCCTGAGAATTGTTTTAATGGGTCTTCATGCAAATGCAGAATTAAAAGCACATAAAGCAAATGGAGTAATTAGTGTACAAGTGTTAGAAGGTAAAATAAATTTTAGTACGGCAAATCAAACTTCCACGATGGAAAAAGGAAATATGATTGCGTTACAAGAAAACGTTACACACAGTGTAACAGCGCTAAATGAAAGTTTTTTTCTACTAAGTATCGTTATGAATAGTAAGTAATTATATCAAATCCTGTTCTTTTCATTTAAATTTAGCTTAGGCTTTAGTTTTTTATTGATATTCTTTAGAAGATCTATACAAAAAACATATAAATTTTTAAATTTCGTCTTTCATTTTATGAATATTTAGCTAAATTAGGAACGTATATATCCATATTTCTGCTCAAATATGATTAACGCTATAAAACGCCTGGATTGCTATGTTATTTTTGGGTTGATGCTCTTTGCATCTTTTACTACTAGGGCTCAAACTACTAAGGTAGATCAATTACTTGGTATGCTAAATAGCAATAACACAGACAGTGCTCAAATCAGTATCCTTAGAAAATTATCTGCAGCTTATACTGCTGTTGACCCGGTTAAAAAATTCTATTACGCCAATCAATATCGCCTAATTGGCGAAAAAAAAGGTATTGATTCTGTGGTCGCAAATGCTTATTTGGATATGGGTATTTCGTGTGGTATTAGAGGTAAACTTGATAGCTCCTTATATTATTTTAATTTAGGTTTTGAAAAAGCTAAACAAAGCAACTATACTATGGGTATCGCTCGTGGTTATACAAATCTTGGTTTCACTTACGACAAGTTAGAAAGAAAAAAAGATGCAGTAAAAAATTATGAAGAAGCTTTAAAGATTTATAGAAAGTTAAATTATAAAAATGGAATTAGTCAGAATATTGTTAATCTGGGTTCTATTTATTATGATCTTGATGAGAACAAAACTGCAGATATTTATTTTCGTGAATATTTGGATATTGTAAAAGAAAACCCCAATAATCAAATTGGCTTGGGGAATGCTTATTTTTCATTAGGCAATTCTAATCTCAAGTTAGGGAAGCTTAATGTATCCATGGATTATTATAAAAAAAGCTTAGCAATTAGAACCAAAATTGGAGATATCAGTGGAATTGCGTTATCGAATTGGGGACTTGGACAAGTTTATTTAGAGAAAAAAGAATATATTAATGCATTAAAATATTTAAAAGTAGCACTAACTACTAATAGTCAGGTCAAAAATCCCTATCAGGATGCGGTAATATTAATTACTACTTCTCGTGCACATCTTGGCTTAAAGGATTATAAAGAAGCTCAAAAAAATGCTGATTTAGCCTTAATAAAAGCTAAAGAAAGTAATTCTAAAGGTCTAGTCACTGAGGTTTTAGATGTGCAAATTGACATTAAGGCTGCTCAAAACGAATTTGCAAAAGCATTAAAACTGCAGTCAGATTATATCTCTATAAAAGATAGTATAGATAAAAGCAATAGTAAAAAGGATGTATTTATTAATGATTTGAATCGTATAAACTCTGATAATAAAAAGCTTGAAAAAGATAATCAATCTATTATTGCCAAAAATGCTGATTATACCGTTGTTATTTCTGTTATTTCCTTATTACTAATCGTCGTTGTCTTATCATTGATATTTTATTATATCAGAAACGCAGAGAAAAAAGCAAATAATATTTTACTTCAAAATCAAAAACAAGAAATAGCAGAGGTTAATGAAGAATTGATTACGCAAATGAATATCGTATCTGCTCAAAATATAGAATTAGAAAAGCTAAATAATGTTAAGAATAAATTTTTCTCGATAGTATCTCACGATTTGCGTGGACCGATAAATAATTTAAAAATGCTTTTTGAACTCTATAACAAAGGTATTTTAGATGAAAAGGAGTTAAATGGTTTATTAATAAAATTGGAGGATAATATTTACTCTACAGCCAGTTTCTTAGATAATTTATTAGAATGGGCAAAAAGTCAATTAGAAGGAGTTATTGTAAGTCCAATTAATGTTTCATTGCAACAAGTAGTATTAGAAAATATTAAATTGGTTGATTCTCAAATAAAGTTTAAAGGCTTAAATGTAGAAAGTAAAATAGGCAAGGAAATCACTGCTTTTGTAGATCCAAATGTTATTAATATTGTAGTAAGAAATCTGCTCTCAAATGCTATAAAATTTTGTAGTAAAGGGGATGAGATAATTTTTGAGGCTAAATTAAATCATGGAGAGGTATTGTTTTCAATAAAAGATAATGGCCCGGGTATTAGCGATGAACGAAAACACAATCTTTTCAACTTAGCTTATAGTAATAGTATAGGCTCTTCAAATGAAAAGGGTTATCAGTTAGGTCTTATTTTATGTAAAGACATGATTACTCAAAGTGGAGGAAGCATTAGTGTGGAGAGTAAATTAGGCGAGGGTACGTTATTTAAAATTTCACTCCCGGCAAACGGTTAAGTAATTAACTTATGGGTTTTTTGCTGCGAAATTTTTTTTTTAAAACAATAGAAAATATGTGTTACCATTAACTGAGCTCTATTATTTATTATATTTTTCCCTTTTAATGATTGATAAAATATTGGAAATGAAGTGTATAAGTTATAGTCTCCTAAATTATTGATAACACTGAAAATAAAAATTGTAAATTATTGGTTTTTTTCATTAAAAACTTGTTTCTTTGCAATCCCTTCGCAAAAGGGTTATAAAAAAAGAAGATACCAAGTTCGGGATGTAGCGTAGCCCGGTATCGCGCCTGCTTTGGGAGCAGGAGGTCGTAGGTTCGAATCCTGCCATCCCGACATAAAAAAAGCCTCGAATTATTCGGGGCTTTTTTTGTTTGATATGGTCTATCTTGGAATAAGAGCAGCACGCGATTTGAATTTAACACGACGATGATTTTGCAACATTTCAGAAAGAATAGCTAACATTTTTTTGAAACGATTGGTTAAATCATAAATATTAGATTTGTAACTAATAAAATATCTCTTATCTTGTTACGAATAATGAATTTTGGCATTGCTCATCAAATAGAATATATACTTCAGTTGTTAAATTAAAATTTATGCGTAAAAAAATATTTTTTTTTGCTTTAAGTAGTGTAGTGATACTTTGTACTACAAAAACAGTATTGGCTAAGGCTAATGTTAATGAGATGGTACATCAACAAAATGTTAGTTTAAATAAGGATTTAATTGGCCGTTGGGACATAACTATGGATGTAAATGGTAAATCTACACCAGCATGGTTAGAAGTCAAATTATCGGGTTACAAAACATTGGTAGGTTATTTTGTGGCAAGTTCAGGTAGTGCTCGTCCGGTATCAGAAGTAAAATTTATAAATGGTAAATTCAGTTTTGAAATTCCGCCACAGTGGGAGAGCGGCGAACAAAACTTGCAATTAACAGGTGAACTTACTGCTACGGGCATATCAGGAACCTTGAAAGATAGCAATGGGAAAGTCTACAATTATACTGGCGTAAAAGCTCCTGATTTAAAAAGAACTGCCACACCAGTTTGGGGTACACCGATTGATTTATTTAATGGTAAAGATTTAAGTGGTTGGGCGGCAAGCGGCACTAACCAATGGTTAGTTAAAGATGGAATTTTAACTAGTCCAAAGGCAGGCTCAAATCTAATTACTACACAAAAATTTAATGATTTTAAGCTGCATGTAGAGTTTAAGTACGGAAAAGGAGGGAATAGCGGTGTTTATTTAAGAGGTCGTTATGAGGTGCAGATTGAAGACAGCAATAAAGATGCACATCCAAATAGCGTTTTATTTGGTGGTTTATATGGGTTTTTAACCGCAAATGAAATGGTAACACTTGGTCCAGATCAATGGCAAACATTTGACATTACCTTAATTGGGCGCATGCTTACTGTAGTAGCGAACGGAAAAACAATTATTTCTAATCAAGAGATACCTGGCATAACAGGTGGTGCGTTAGATAGTAATGAAGGGGAGCCTGGACCAATTTATCTCCAAGGAGATCATATGCCTATCGAGTTTAGAAAGATTATTTTAACGCCTGCGAAACCATAATTTAAGGGGAAATAATTCAAATCGTTTACGCTAACTTTTTAAATTCTTAGTTGTTGCTAAAAAGTATAACTATAAAAAAGCCATCAAATTTTAATTTGATGGCTTTTAATTTAATTTTTTATTAAATTTATACCCCTAAAGTCCAGCCTTCACGGTATTTTCTACTTACAAATTGATTAACATCATCAAAATTAGTAACTTTTAAATTTTGTTTATCCCAAATTAATTTAATATCCCTACCAGGATAATTAAAACTAGTGCTATTTGGCTTAGGTATCCTGATATCTGTACCTCTAATGGCTAAGTTAGCAATTAAAAGGGTTTCTGTTAAAGGTCCCGCAATTTCGAAAGGAGAACTTAAATCAATTTTTCCATAACCTGCAATTCCTGCTTCTACCCATTGTGTATAATGCCCTTCTACGCCTCCAGGAACAAGAGGTGTTTTCTTTTTGGTATGGTCTTGCTCATTACGAGAGAGTGGTAATAATTTTGGGTTTGCACCGTAAGTATCGCACATCATTTTACCTTTAGTACCCTCAAATAAAATGCCGTTTGCTCCAAAAGCTTCATTTGCAGCTAATTCATTTGGTCGTGCTGGTTTAATACCGCCATCCATCCAATGAATTTCAAGGTTTGCTTTAGTATGTTTTGTTTTCTCAAACGTCATAATTACATGACTAGAAGGAGGGCAACTATCTGGAAAATAGCCTCTTTTAAACTCATCTATATAAATACTTCCCACACTACATTGAACATCAATTGGAGTATCTAATCCTAATATTTTAAAAGGAGGTTCTACTAAATGACAACCCATATCTCCAATTGCACCTGTACCATAATCCCACCATCCACGCCAATTAAAAGGGATCATTTTATCAATATAAGGTTGGTAAGGAGCGCAACCCAACCATAAATCGTAATTTAATTCTTTAGGTATAGTGGTGGCTGCCGCAGGACGTAAAATTCCTTGTGGCCAAACTGGTCTGTCAGTCCAACAATATACTTTTTCAACTTTACCAATTACACCTGCATTTATCCAATCTTGCATTTGTCTTACACCATCTCCAGAGGAACCTTGGTTACCCATTTGCGTAACTACTTTATAGCGTTTAGCTGCTTCAGTTAGCATTCTAGCTTCGTAAATGTTATGTGCCAATGGTTTTTGTACATAAACATGTTTGCCTAGTTGCATGGCTTGCATTGTAATTGCGGCATGAGTATGGTCTGGGGTAGAAACCACTACGCCATCAATATTTTTACTTTCTTTGTCTAAAAGTTCGCGGTAATCTTGATAATATTTTGCCTTTGGAAATCTTTTTACAGAATTTGCTGCTCTTCGGTCATCAACATCGCATAAGTAACCGATTTCACATTTCCCGCCACTGTAAATGCTCTGTAAATCACTTTCGCCTTTACCGCCAACACCAACACCTGCAACGATAAATCGATCGCTTGGTGCTAAAAATCCATTACCACCTAAAACATGGCGTGGAATAATCATAAAACCTGCTGAGGCTATTGCTGCTGTTTTTAGGAAGCTTCTTCGTGAATTTTGAGTTGAATTGTCAATATTTTTAGTCATAATGCCTATGCTCTAAACGATTCTATTTTTTAGGGGTACTTAAATCTTTAATTCTGATGTTTTTAAATTGTACAGGAGATCCATGGCCTAAAAAACCAATATGACCGCTATTGCGCAACAAGCCTGGGTGGGCTAAACCATCTATAGTTCCATTTTTTCTGGCATCGCTAATGTCTGCATCAAGAATTGTGGTTCCATTTAAAATTACGGTAATTTTAGGTCCTTTAACGATTACTTCTTGGTAGTTCCATTCTCCAACTGGTTTTAAAAAACCTCTTTTAGCAGGAACAGTTCCGTATATAGAGCCATGATATTGGTAAGCTTTCAAATCTTTATAAATTGGCGCTTCATTATCCAAAATTTGTAACTCCATTCCTTCATAAGCCGCATCACCTAATAATGGTGCTCTTATGCCTAATCCGTTATTTGCACCAGGTGTTAATTTAAATTCGAAGCGAAAAACAAAATC